>JANLWR010000028.1:0-1981 GCA_031364625.1 Deinococcales bacterium
CATCTTGTCTTCAGACCACAACGGGCTGAATTGGCTTTTCCAACCACAACATAACGCCAAGTCCGATTAAACCCAATGCAAATAGAGTACGGAATGCTAGAAAGATTGCTGTGATTTCCTGCCCTCTGAAAAAAACAAAACCAATAAAGCCCAGCAGTCCAGTCAGAAGCGGTAGCCAATGCCAACGGTTGAGTGTCGGCTGGCGCAAATTGAGAATGCCAAACCAAATCAGACCCGTCAACGAGAGCAGCAAACCGATAACCACCAGCCCAAACAGACTTTCAACGAAGGGCAGCGCCTCCACCAAAACGGACATGAAACCAAAATGCCCAAACGCCAAAACAATACCGCCACCACTGAACAATCGAAGCGCATTTCTGCCCGACTTCCCCGCACGCGGAGCGTAAAACTGGTAATACGCGATGTATCCAATGGTCAGGCTCACTTGCCCCAACAGAATCAACGCCGGACCCTGATTGGAAATGACATCGGGCATGGTGCGCCCAAGAAACAAACGGCTCATTTCGTTGAGCTTGTTCGTCATGAAAAGCAAGTTCCCAAACGCGAAAATTGCGCCACCCCAGCGGTGGTCTATCCGTTCTGATCGGACAGACGCAATCATTTTGTCTCCTTTCAAAGGCTTACAAATGACCACACCAACTTTAACTGTGCTGCTCGAGATTTATGGTGCATCTGTGTGCATCATTCCGTCAAGTCCTGGTTTGAACTCGAGGTTTTAGAATTGCAAAACTCGAGATATGGTTTTGAGTTGTGCTTTCATTGCAAACCAAGGGCTTCGTTTTCGGCTTGCAATTCCGCCTTTATGTCCAATGACTTGTTGGCTGTTGGTTTGGTGCTAAGCATTACTCTGCAAACAGACTTAGCTTTGAAAGTGTCTTTGCTTGAATTGTAGGTGTAACAATTAAATCAGACAACTCTAAAGCTATATTCAAGTGTTTAAAAGAAAATTTTGCAATTGTCTCACACATCTCGCCAATAATTTCATCAACATTTCGTCTTTCATTTGCGATGTCCCAGAGTTTGAAAGCTTCGCTCGGCTGATTATTGAAAAAGTAGTATCTACCCAAATTCCCTAATGCTTTTGACCTTTGTTCTGGACGAAAATCTCCAAACCACATCCCACTATGGCAATCAGCCGACTTTAATACTCGTTTCTTTGTATAATCAACAACTGTGATAGGAATATGTCTCCAAAGATTCATTTCCTCAAAAACCTTAGAAATTGAAACGCAAAGATGAAAATCTGAATCTGGTGAAAATGCTTGCAGCGCTTCATAAGCTATTTCATACAAGTGAAATTTTAACGCTGTTTCAAATACTTCACGACAAGCAGTTTCATTTCCAGAAACACCTTTTAACAATTCAAGTGATTTTTTAAGTAATCGCTCTTTAGTTGGATTTTTACTTTCAGAAACAAAATCAGAATCAGACCAATTCTCATAGTCCCAATAAGGCACTTGTTTGAAGATCAAAAGTTTATCGTTTGACATAATTGCTGTAAAATACCATGAGACAGCCAACTAGGAGGTATATCGCACATGCGGTATACCTCTCTCGAAAAGCGTAAAAAACCGCACGATTGGTTGGCTTCCAAGGATTCGATCATTTTGTTTGCACCTGTGCCGAAAGCTTAACATACTCAGATAGCTCGAGTTTTCAAAACCCTGGTGCTACAGTAAATCCATGAACGATTGCATTACCAGCGACCCTAGAATTCTGAGCGGCAAGCCTGTTGTGCGCGACACAAGACTTGCTGTAAGTTTCTTGCTTGGCTTGTTCGCACAAGGCTGGACAGAATCCCAAATTCTCGAGAGTTATCCGCACCTTCCACCCGAGGCTTTACAAGCTGTATCCAAACTTCTGTCACCCCTTTAGGCACAACTCGCACGAACCGTATCTCGAGCGTATACTTTGAAAGTTTGTGCTCGGGCTTAAAACCCTGGCAGCAAGGTCGTTCGAG
>JANLWR010000057.1:0-1816 GCA_031364625.1 Deinococcales bacterium
AACAACCGAGGTCTCAATCAGTGCCAGCAGGCTCGAGTCTGGGTGAGGTGAGGTCGCAGGACGCTCGAGCAACGACCACAGGGCATCAATGTGCGCCTCGAGGCTGGGTTGAGGAGGGATGACCAAATTCGAGGTTTGAGGCAGGTCAAAATGACTTTGAACAAACTCGAGCAGCAACGCCCGAAATTCCGCCTCGATCTGAACCCCAGATACGCGAGGTTCGGCATCGGCAAAGGTTTTGGAATCTGGGAATAATTTTAAGAGTTGAACCGCTTGAAACAAAGCGCCACTGGTTTGAATGTCTTTCATGATTTCACTCCCAGACTCGAGATTTATAGGTGTATTCATCATTGCATGATCCTTTCAAACTTGCCTCGAGTGGATTTACGCACGACTCGAATTAAACCACGCTGCACGCGGGTCAACTTACCGCGCTAAACTGCTTTTATGAAATTTCCAACTTTTCCACCGACAAAAGCTCGAGATTTTGAAGCCTTCTTTAACCAAAAAACGCTATCCAGAGCTTATGAAATCGTTGCCGACGAGATGATTGAACTCCTCGAGCGTTCCAACACGCACTTAACCGCTTACGTTCAGGGCAGCGAACCTCGAGCCTACACGGTGATGATTCGAGCCGATGGAACAGCAACTTGTACCTGTCCGTCTGACATTCAACCCTGTAAGCACATGGCAGCAGTCTTGCTTTATGTGATCGAGCACCCTAACGATGACACACTCGATCTGACAGCCCATTTGCAAGCTTTAGAACCAGTCCAAGCCAAAAGTTGGTTGCTCGAGCTTGCCAATTTAAGCGAATTGCGCCCAATTCTGCTCAAGAGACTTGTCCGAGGGACAAGCGGCAATGTTCCCAAAGGTGCAATCAAAGCGCTGAAAAAAGTTTTGGAGCGCAGCAAAAACATCGAACACGAATCTGAATTGGGTGAAGCCGCGTTTTTAGAACTCGAGTCACTGCCTTCAGAAGAGCGCAGTGACGAAGCGTGGCAACTTCATGAACTCCTTGAAGATTACGAAATTGATTACGAGTATTACGACGCCGAAGACGAATCCGGCGATGCCTACTGGGAAGACCGCCAAAGCGAATGGAGCGCCGTTGCACTGCATCACTGGGCAACTGCCGAAAGTGAATTGGGTCGCGGACAGGCGGCACTCGAGACAATGTTACGAAAAATTGATTCTAACAGCGACATCTGGCAAGGCGTGGTTGAGATTGGAAAACGCCAACCCGAATTGCGAACACGGATTAGCGACTGGTTAAAAAACGCTGGTTCGTACCGTAAAGAAGAATTCACCCGCGATTTCTTGCGTTACTTTCGTGACCCAATCGAATTTGAAAACCATCTTCGCAAAAACCTCAACACAACCCGCGATTATGCCGAACTGATGCGCTTTTACCTCGAGCAACACCGCGAAAACGATGCGCTCGAGATTGCCGCCGCTGGCATCCGCAAAGAACTGAAAATCGCTCAAGATGGCGAGGGGGACTTTGTGGTTCATACCCCTGCCGGCACATTCTCGAGTCACTCGTACCATGTGACTGACGTACCTGAGATGCTTGATTTGCTGCGCGAAAAACAACCCAGTTTTGAATGGGAACGCGCATTATTCAGTTTCTACCCAACGCTAGACCAATACAAACACCTTTCAACCCTGCCCGAATTTGGAAAAGCTCGAGCCAATATTTTGCACAACAACCTTGATGTCGAATTGCATTTTGATATTTTGCTGTTCGAGAACGACAATGCTGCCCTGAAAAAACTGCTGGACAAATATCCACGTCCAGAACATGCTCTGAAAG
>JANLWR010000059.1:0-5596 GCA_031364625.1 Deinococcales bacterium
TCCCCAAGTCAGTTAAGATGATTGCTGAACCCGAAGCTGTTTGATGCTCAAGCGAACAAAGATTTCATTCGATGTCCGAACCATTCGATTCTCGAACTTGATATCATCGTTTTTTGAACAGGAGCGACCTCGTGAAGCACTTTACCCAAGACATCATCCGAGCCTCAAAAACCAGAAAGCGTCGCCGCAGCAAAATCCCAGAGCGTAAATTCGCCCGTTCGCTCGAGGTCGATGCCAGCGACATGCTCGAGGTTGATCTGATGTCCGAATGGTTGGATTGCCTGACGGGTTTTGGCAATTACGAACCCAAAAAAGTACAAGCCGACGCCCGAGGTTCAGCCTTTAAAAACTATTTTGCCAACCTCGAGTTCGAGCAGCAAAAACACACCGCCGATTTGGTGTTTGATAGCGCCCTAGGGCAGCTTGAAGCCACGCGCTGGTACGTGCGCCCCAGCCTCGAGTTGATGCTTGAATTGTGCAAGAACGGTTTTGAAAACGCATTTGTGCATCGGCGCATAGAACTGGAGAACATGTTTTTGGATCAAGCCGCGTTCGAAGCTTGGCTTGACGCCCGTCAGGGCAGCAAAGCCCCCAGGGGACGGGCATTTTTGTACACTTGGCGTTACGCCATTTTGCTCTGGAATGTTCTCAACGCACTGCATTCGCCGTTCTCGAGTGAGGTCTTGACAAAACTGTTAACGTTGAATCGTCTGTGGCGCGAAACAGTATCTCATTCAGCGCCTCGCTCTCGAAATACTCAACTCGAGTAACTGGTTTCTCGAGTTTTCAAAAGAGGTTTTTATGAAACGAATTGGCTTGTTTTTGCTGGCTGTCTTGGGCTTTTCTTTGGGAGGTTTTATGTCTGATTCAAACGCCCAACAAAACACCGCTTGCTCTGCCCCCGAGCATCGTCAATTCGATTTTTGGCTTGGGAACTGGGAGGTCAAAGACCCCAACGGAAATGCGGCTGGCACAAACCTAATCACTTCAGAATTTGGGGGTTGTGTGCTTCAAGAGCATTGGATTGGTTCGCAGGGTGGGCGCGGCTCGAGCTTCAATATTTTCTCGAGCGCGGATCAAAAATGGCATCAGGCTTGGGTGGATGATGGTGGTACGTTTCTCAATTTGATTGGTGGATTTCAGGATGGCAAGATGATCTTGGTCAACGATGCCAGCGTTTTAACAGATCGAATCACTTGGAACTTGGTGGATGGTAACAAAGACCGTGTTCGGCAGTTTTGGGAGCAAAGTAAAGATGGTGGCAAAACTTGGACGGTCGCGTTTGATGGTTTGTACAGTCGCAAAGCATCATGATTTTAGGTTTACAGTCTGGCTCGAGTAGGGTGCGCCTCGCGCACCGAATATGCGTGAAGCACGGTGCGCACTACCAAAAATTTCTATTTTGTTTATGATCCTTTTGATTTTAGGTTTGCATTCTGGCTCGAGCCGAAACTCGAGTCAAGGTTTTTTGTGTTGGAAATGCCACGATTAGGGCTTTGATTTTTGCCGCCAATTCTCGACCGTGTAGGTTCAAACGATAGCTTTTTCTCGAGCCTGGAATGCCCTCAAATAACTCGAGAAGTTCAGCTTGGCGCAGCATCCCCAAACCAAGTGCCAAAGCCCGTGTGGTCAATCCTGGCAGTTGCTCGAGGATGTCTGTGAAGCGTGGTTGATCTTGCAATATCAGAACAATCGGCAGCGACCATTTTTTTAGGGCAATGTCAGTGATTTCAAGTCGCTCGAGGGTCTGCATGACTTCAAAAACCGCTTGCCCGATTTGTTGTCCTTTGGCGGTCAAAATATATTCGGGGCGCAGTGGGTGTCCGTATCCAGGGTTTCGCATCACCAAATCTTGTTCAAGAAGCGCGTTTAAAGTTCGACTGAGCGCGTTTTTGTTGAGTTTTAAACGTTTGACCAGCGTGACAAATTTGCAACCGTCGCTGCGGTGTAACTCTGAAAGAATTGGCAATGCCCAGCGGTAATGTACCAAATTGATCAAAGGCTCGAGATTGGGGTTATTCATAAATACCACCTTAAAGTTATGCTATTGACAAAACGACAATTTTGTATAAAAATAGTACCGAAAGGAGAACAACATGACAACAACCGCAGACACAGTTCAAGCCAGCTCAAGCATCGGTATGACCACGGGTTTAACCCTGGCGCTCGAGGTCAGCGACTTTGAACGCTCCAAGAAATTTTACAAAGAGGTGCTGGGTTTCAGGTTCAGTTACGAAGTCACCGAGATCGGCTGGTGCGAATTTGAATCACCAACCAAAGACGTGATCATTGGGCTTTCAAAAGTCGAAACGGTTACTGCTGGCGGTGGACTTGTGCCAACCTTTAACGTGACTGACATCGCCCACACCCGCAGCATCCTCGAGTCAAAAAATGTGCGTTTTGATGGACCAACCAACACCATGCCAGGTATGGTGATGCTGGCAACGTTCTACGATCCAGACGGACATGCGTTTATGTTGGCGCAGTCCTTGGCTGTTCCAAATTAATTCTTGGAACTTTTTTGCTCCCCAGCGCGTAAGCTCGAGCATGAACAACTTCTTCGAGAATTTAAGCCAGAACGCCGTCGCACTTTTAGAGCAAGGCTTAAGGTTCTTGCCGGGCGAAACACCAAAAACCGTGGTGCTCGAGTTGCGTGGCGCGTACCCAGTCACCAGTCCAGCGAATCCGTTGCCCATTCCGATTCGCCTTCCAGGACAAAGCAAAACCCAAACTTTAGACGACTTGCGCGATCAACTCGAGCGTCTGACCCAAATCCGCAGTTTGCAAGAAATCATTGTGCTCGAGCGTGGTTTTGAGGGCGGGTTTGCCACGGCTTTTGCGGTGCGCGGCTTGCTCGAGGATTTCCGCAAAAGCGGTAAACGCATCACGTTTTACAGTGACCAAATTGGCAACCTGAGTTTGTATCTGGGCAGCGCCTGCGACCAAATCGTGACGCTGGTTGAGGGTCAAATCAATGCTGTGGGTTTGGCTGCCAGGGTCGTGTTTTTGGGCGAAACCCTCAAGAAAATTGGCATCGAACTCGAGGTTGAACGCCGTAGCGAATTCAAAAATGCGCCCGAACGTTTTGCTGCCACCGAATTCAGTGACGCACACCGTCAGAACGTCACAGGCTTGCTCGAGGGTTTGTACACCCACTGGCTCGAGACGGTATCGACGGGGCGCAAGTTGTCCACAGAAGCTTTACGTGCGGCTGTGGACAACGCGCCGTTGCTGTCCGAACGGGCGCTCGAGGCTGGTCTTATTGACCGAATCGCTGTTGAGGACGAACTGACTTTGAATGCCATATCCATGCGTGAAGCGTTGCGTTTTTCCCCCTCGAGCTTGCAGTGGGATGCGCCGGAGGGCATTGCGCTGGTGTCCATCGAAGGGGCGATTAGCGACGGCGAATCGCGCAACGTGCCGATTCCGATTCCGCTTTTGGGCGGTAAGCAAGCTGGCGGTCATTCAATTGTTCGGGCGCTCCGTTCGGCGGCACAAGACAAAAACATCAAAGCGATTGTTTTGCAGATTGATTCCCCTGGCGGCAGTGCCCTTGCCTCAGAACTGATCTGGCGCGAGGTCGCTCGAGCCAAACAAGTCAAGCCCGTGATCGCTGTGATGGGTGAGTACGCCGCTTCGGGTGGTTATTACGTCGCCTGCAATGCCACCAAGATTCTGGCAGCCCCAGGAACGGTCACGGGCAGCATTGGCGTGTTTAACCTTCATGCCAACAACCAAAAATTGTGGGAACGACTGGGTTTCATGCCGCAAACCATCAAGCTCTCAAATCACGCCGATTTTTTCAGTCCAGACCGTCCACTTTCCGAATCTGAACACGCCAAAAATATTGAATCGGTACAGCGCGTCTACGATACCTTCCGCACTCGAGTTGCCGACGGACGCGGCAAAACTTTGGAAGAGGTCGAAGCCCTGGCTCGAGGTCGGGTTTGGACGGGTTTGCAAGCCAAAGAAAATGGTTTGGTGGACGAAATCGGTACGGTTTTTGATGCGATTGCGCTCGCCCAAAAACTCGGCGGTTTGCCCGAACATGCGCCAGTGGTGCATTTCACGCCGCCGACAAAATTCATTGCCCCCACCGATTTAAACACACTCGCCAAAATCCTCGAGCCACGCACCCGAATTTGGGCGGTCATGCCAGAACTCCTCGAGATTGTCTTGAAGTAGCTTTATTTCCAAATTTCCTCGAGTAAAACCCAGTCCATCAATCCATTTCTCGCATAAATTTGCGCCAAGGTTTGGCTTCTTTTGGAGATTGCTGCATTCGAGCAATGCGTTCTTCGAGAATTGTTTTTTCGTGTTCAGGCAGTGGCGAATCATTCAAGGGTTCAGCAAGTTGTTCCCATAAGAAATCAAGCAACTCAAACTGTTCCTCGAGCGGCATGTTTTGAACTGTTTCGCGTAAGGACGTGTTCATGTCTTTTACCGTAGGGTAAACGCCGCAAAAACACAATACGGATGTTCCAAAACTTTCTGCTACAATCCATCCATGATCCTCGAGCCAATCAAATCACCTTTGCGCGAAGAACGTGGTGTTCTGCGCGTTGGTAAAACTCGAGTTGCTTTTGAAAGCCTTTGGGCAGCCTATCAACGCGGCGAATCACCCGAAGCCATACAAGAGAATTTTCCAAGTTGTACCCTCGAAGAAATTTACGCCGTGATTGCCCATGCGCTTGCCAAGCCTTTGGAAATCAAGACGTATCTCGAGCGCCGAATGCTTGAAGACGCGGCAAGTCTAGAATTTGTCAGACAAGAACCTAAAAGCACTGCTTTGCGGACGAAAATTTTGGCTCGAGCGGCAACGCTTCAAAAGTGATTCGTTTCGCCAGCGACGAAAATTTGCATGGCGCGATTGTGACGGGTTTGAAACGCAGAATCCCAAATCTCGATTTGGTTCGTATTTGGGATGTCATTCCAATGGCAACAGATCCCGAAGTCCTGGAATGGTGTTTTAACGAAAAGCGTTTGCTTGTCACCCACGATGTCAACACGTTACGGGCTGATGCCTATACCCGCCTCGAGCAAGGCAATTCGATTGCAGGTGTATTGCTTGTTCCAACGCAATTGCCCATCGCTGTTGTCTTGGACAATTTGGAGACGATTGCCTTATGTAGTGAGCCACAAGATTGGGTTGATGTTGTTTCTTTCTTGCCGTTATAAACCAAACTTGCGCTCAAGATACTCGAGCACCACGGGGTCAAGTTTTTATTGTGAGCATATATGCCAAGGGCGTCTATAGACGCGAGAGATTTGAGTCAGACAGGGTTTTTGGCGTTCGTTACGCCCTAAATACTTTTCTCGTTTATGATGTTAGCGTTCAGCACAACAGGCTTGTCTGTGAAAAGTTTTTAGGATGATTTCATCAGCAATAATTCCGTGCCATTCATTCGTTTTATCCAGTCGCTCGAGTCTAATTTGAGGGGAATATATGCCGCAGAAAACCCCGATGCGTGATGTGATTGTGCTGCTTCCTGGAATTTTGGGAAGCGTTTTGCAAAAAGATGGTGCGGACGCATGGGCGATTTCTGGTCAAGCCATTTGGAATGCCTTAACGAATATGAGCGGCGCACTGGCATCG
>JANLWR010000121.1:0-2603 GCA_031364625.1 Deinococcales bacterium
TCGAGC
Source organism: Deinococcales bacterium (assembly GCA_031364625.1). Classification (GTDB taxonomy): domain Bacteria; phylum Deinococcota; class Deinococci; order Deinococcales; family JAAFIG01; genus JANXTZ01. The sequence goes on from JANLWR010000121.1 coordinate 7, forward strand.
ACAGCCGAGAGCTTTTTGAAGTTGGCATGGAACAAACCCGAAAAATCATTCCAGCTTTGCGCGAAGCTTTGGGTTTAGAACCCAAAGCGTTGAAACCCCGTAAACCTGGCTTGCTCGAGAAGTTCTTAAAGCGCAACGAGCCTTAAATTCAAAATAATTTTTGATGGTTTTGCGCTTGGCTCAGAAATATGTAAAAATTCCTGGGTGTCTCGAGTTCGCTTGGGACAATTTTCAGTCGCAATTGCAGGCTGTCTTTGGGTATCATACCTTATCTATTTTGCATCTCGTGTGACTCGAGGTCGTGAAGTTCCAATGAAGTTTTGAGGGAGCGTGGCATGAGGTATTTGTTTGAATTTCAATTGTTTTCGCTCGGGGTTGTTCAGCTCGTGATTTTTGAGAGGTTTGGGGTGATGGGATGACGTTATTAGATCGGTTTTTTCCGGATACTCCCGATTCGAGCGCGAAGTTGTGGTTGACTTCTGCCATCGTCTGGGGCGTGATTGGCATGACATTCGGTGTTTTCATGGCGACGCAGTTTATGTTTCCAGACATCACCAAGGGTGTGCCGTGGTTGTCTTTTAGCCGCATTCGCCCCTCGCATGTCAACACGGTGGTCATGTCCTGGGTGTCTATGGCGAGCATCGGCGCTTGTTTTTACATGCTGCCGCGTCTGGTCAAAACCCCGCTTTATTCCGAGCGTTTGGGCACAATGACGGGCTGGCTCTGGAATGTTTTTGCCACCCTCATTCCTTTAACGCTTTTGAACGGCTATTCCGAAGGTCGTGAATGGGCAGAATTGATTCCGCCAATGGATTGGTTCATGCTGATCTTGCTGGTGCTTACGGCAGTCAATGTTTTCATGACCGTGTCCCGCCGCACCGAACCACAATTGTACGTTTCGGTCTGGTACTGGATGGGTTCGTTTATCGGCATGAGCATGGTTTGGATTGTCGGCAACCGCACATTCGTACCCTTGGACGGTTTAAACGACGCCATCGCCAACTGGTTTTACGCCCACGACGTGCTCGGGCTTTGGATCACGACCATGGGCATTGGCATCATTTACTTTTTGCTGCCCAAGTTAACGGTGGGCAAAAAAGGCGAACCTGGCAACCCAATCTTTTCGCACAAACTTTCTTTAATTGGCTTCTGGGGCAACTTTGCGTTTTACACCGGCATCGGTGCGCACCACATCATTCAGTCGCCCGTCCCAGAATGGCTCAAAGCCTTCGCCATCGGCTCGAGCGTCCTGATGAGCATTCCTGTTTACTCTGCCAGCGTGAACTTTTTCCTCTCCACCCAAGGGCGTTGGGACAACCTGGCTTGGAATTTACCACTTCGTTTTATGACTTTTGGCTGGGTCATGTACGCCCTCTCGAGCTTCCAAGGCTCCTTGCAAGCCGTGCGCAGTATCAACTGGTATCAGCACTTCACGGGCATTGTCAGCGCCCACGCGCACTTGGCGATGCTCGGCGGTTTTAGTATGGTGCTGTTCTCGGCAATTTATTACGCCGTGCCGCGCCTTTACAAAGTCGAGTGGTACTCGAAAAAGTTGGTCGTGGTTCACTTCTGGACGTTCTCGGTTGGTTTTATCATGTTCTTTATCACCTGGACGACCATGGGCTTTATTCAAGCCGCCAGTTGGAACATGGGTATTAACGTCCAACAAACCGTGCCATTCTTAAAACCATTTGTCATGGTGCGTTGGTTATCTGCCACCGTCATGATTTTCGGCGTTTATATTTTCGCTTATAACGCAATCCAAACCGTTCGTGCCGCCAGACGCCAAAGCGTCACCACCCGAGCCTCGAGTGGTGTACCCGACTTTGCCCCTGCTGCGGCAGACGATTAAATTAGGGGGTCAGAAGATGTTGAATGCAAGGAATTTTATTATAGGACTGGCTTTTCTGCTGCTCGTTTGCGGTGTGACTTCTTTGGTCGTGATTGTTCCAGCCGCAAGTTTTAACCCAGAACCCACGCCTGGTCTTCGCCCGTACACCGCCACCGAATTAAAGGGTCGCGCCATTTTCCAACGCGAGAACTGCTATGTTTGTCACAGCCAATTTGTGCGTTTTCAAGATGAGGGCACGGGTCCAACCTCGCAAGCCGGCGACTTTGCCTACGACCGCGTCAACCTTCTGGGAACGCTGCGCAACGGTCCCGATCTGTCTTACGAGGGCGGTCTTTACCCCGACGAATGGCACATCGGTCACCTCAAATCGCCGCGTTCTTACCTGCCTGGTTCGTTTATGCCCAGTTACAGTTATTTGAACGACATCGACATTCGATACTTGGTGGCATTTGTTCAATCCCTTGGCACGCGCAACACCAGGGCTTGGGAGACCAAAGACGTTAACGTGCCAGAAAAGTACCGCAACCTCAAATCGCCGTTCAGTGCCGCCAACGCCGGTTCTGGACGCGGTATTTACAACCAAAACTGCGCAGCCTGCCACGGCTACGAGGGTCGTGCCGATGTGCCGCTGGCAAAAATGTTTTACCCAAAACCAGCCGCGAATTTTCACCTGCCGCGCTACAAAGACTTCACCGACGGACACTGGTACAACAAAGTGGGTCGAGGTGTACCAGGCACGCGTATG
>JANLWR010000194.1:0-8981 GCA_031364625.1 Deinococcales bacterium
GAAAGCTCGAGGTTCATCATGACCAAAGCCTCTGTTGGCTTAAGAATCGCCGCAGGATTGGCGTTACTCTTTCTCCACTTTCCACTTTTTATCATCGTGCTTTACGCCTTCACCACCGAAGACCGTACCTACCAATTTCCACCGCCAGGACTGACGTTGAAATGGTTTGGGGCTGCCGCCGCCAGAAGCGACATCTGGGCTGCCATGTGGTTGTCTGTGAAAGTTGCAGTCATGGCAACTGGCATTGCCATGTTGCTCGGCACGTTGGTTGCCGCCGCGATGTACCGCGCCAAATTCTGGGGGCAAGAAGCCATCACGTTGCTGCTGATCCTGCCAATTGCGCTGCCAGGAATCGTCACAGGCATCGCGCTGCTCTCGAGCATCAGACGCGCCAACCTCGAGCCTGGGGTGTTGACCGTGGTGATTGGACATGCCACGTTTTGCATTGTCACGGTTTTTAACAACGTGGTCGCACGGTTTAGACGCATCAGCCACAGCCAACTCGAGGCGAGCAGCGACCTTGGTGCGGATGCTTGGCAGACGTTTCGGTTTGTGGTGCTGCCCAATATTGCCACCGCGCTCCTGGCGGGAAGCTTGCTGTCATTCGCACTCTCGTTTGATGAGGTGATCGTCACGACCTTCACCTCAGGGCAAGAAATGACGCTGCCAATCTGGTTTTATTCCGAACTGTTCAGACCCAGAGACCGCCCGATTACCAACGTCGTCGCCATTTTCGTGATTGCCGTGACCATGATTCCAATTTTGTTGGTACAACGCCTGACCCAAGCTGGCGAAGACGTTCATGGCGGCGGGAAAACCTCTTAATTTAAATCTCGCCCACCATAAAACGGACAATCTCGAGACACCCGACTCGACCCAGGACAACGCAAACTCCTCGAGCGCAACGCCAGCACTTGCGCGTCGGTCAGCGCGTCATTGCAGACAGGGCAAACAATTTTCAGTTCGTTCTTGGCGGTCACATCGACCACCTTCCCTCGAGATGTGCTGTTCCTCGAGTTTGGAACGTTCTGATTTGACCCCATGTTTTTGAGCATGGTTCTGGCTTGGGTGAACATTTGATACATGCCCCTGGCTTGCCGCCAGAAGCGCTGCACGGGCGCGAAATACCCACGCAACCAATACGCGAGCCACACCAGCAAAACCAAAGCAATCACGAGGTTCAAGATCATCGGCTCGAGTTTAACCCGCACAAGGATTTGAAGAACGTGATAGAAGTTATGGCTCGGGTTTAAAGCTGTCCAACATCTCCCCAAGTCTCGAGCAAGCGCAAGTATTCAGAGTCATCATATCTTGAAGGCAGGAAAGCTCGAGCGTAATCGGGCAGTGGGGCGTTGGTGATGTGCGCGGTTAATAATTCTCCCGCGCCGCAAGCCGCCATCAGTCCAAACCCGCCCATCGCACCGATAATGTACGCGCCCTTGACGGGCAGTTCACCAATGAGCGGTCGGTTCTCTAGCGTTTTGGTGTAATACCCGCCGTCCATGACTGGTTTTGGTGTGTGGTCAAAGTATCGTTTTAACCCTGGCACGAGCACGCTCATGGCGCGTAAAGCAATTTCTGGGGCTTCGGGGTCGTGCGTTATCGGGAAAGTCGGTTCGGTGGCTTGGGTGTGGTAATTGCACAAAATCAGAACATTGCTGCTTGAGTCACCACCTTCAGGACGGCAGTGCGCTCCCGAGCCAAACGAATCCAGCAACCAACGGGTGCTTTCGTCAGACTCGAGGACTTCGTGTTCTTCGACTGCCCAGGGCAGGTACACTTCGTCTAGGTTAATCAGCATCGGAGCGCTACGGGGAATCACGCCAAGGTGATCGTTGAAGTACAGTTTCATGTGACGTTCGTTGATGATGGGTAGATCAAGTCCCAAAAGCTTGGCAACCTGATTTTGCAATGGTCCTGCGGCGTTGACAAATTTGGAGGTTGCAATCGTAAAAGTCTCAAAATCTCGAGTCACCTGAACACCCTGCACCGCACCCTCACGGATATTCACGCCCGTCACCTCGCCTCGGATGTACCGCACACCGTGCGCTTTGGCTTGTTCGAGTAAGTACATGCCCAGTTGTTGCGCACTCAACCACCCGCAACGCCGAGCGTGAAGCACGGCAATCACGTTTTCCTCGAGTTCTGGGAAGTGCTGTTTAATGATTTCAGGTATCAGAATCAAATCTGTGCCGTCAAGTCCGTCCGCGAATCCGTGTGCGGAAGCTGGCGTGTAATTTGACGCGCTCGAGTCGTGAACGCGCAATTTTCCCGCGCCGTTTTTCTCGGCAATTTCGGCAGCCTCACGCATTTTAGGAATTTGTGCAGGGTCGCTGGTGGCGTAAACGTAACCGCGCCGATTCAAATGAATTTGATTGCCCGTTTCGTTGGCAATTACCTCGAGCCAGTCGATGCTGCGGTTCATCAAACCGACCATCGCGTTGTCGATGCCGCCCCACCAATTTCTGTAGCATTCGGTGGATTTGTCGCTGGTCATACTGAGCGGCGTGTCACGCTCGAGCAGCACCACGTTTTGAACTTTTGATTTGACCGCAAGAAAATACGCGGTGGCAATTCCGGCGATGCCAGCCCCGCAAATGACAACTTCGGCGTGTGAATCGGTCATGAACACTCAACTCCAATGCAAAATTTAGGAAGCTCGAGATACCCGCACAAAATCGTTTTTGCCTTTTTGCAGTACAACTGGTTGCTCGAGCGAAACATGAACTTTATCGTCGGCTACAACTTCGGAGTTGAGTTTCAACCCGCGATTTTGAATCAAACGCCGTGCCTCACCGTTGCTGGCAGCAAACCCAGCCAGTACCGCCAGTTTCACAATCCAGAACAAACCATCCTCTTCTCGAGCCTCGAGTGTTGGGATGGAGATTTCTTTCATCTGATCTGGTACGCCACCTTTTGCGACTCTGAAAAAACGTTGTTTAGCCATTTCTACGTTTTCGTTGAGATTTATATTATTTAAATCAGCACTAGTATAAACTTTAGCTTTGCCACTACCTGACATCAATTTATTATCGGGATAGTAGAAATCAACCACTGTTTGAGCCAGTGCTTGATGTGCATCTATAACTCCCAACGCGAGTATGGCTTGAACATCTAAATCTGTACATAGAGTCAAGTAATTCTCGAGTTGCGTGTCTGGGATTTTCATTAACTTGGAAAACATTACATCGGCTGGTTCGCTGATACCAATGTAATTATCAAGGCTCTTGCTCATTTTTTCAACGCCGTCCAAACCCACCAACAAAGGCATGGTCAGCACCACTTGAGGCTCGAGTCCGTACTCTTTTTGAATGTCGCGCCCGACCAGCAGGTTAAAAGTTTGGTCTGTGCCGCCCAGTTCGACATCGGCTTTGATCGCCACGCTGTCGTAAGCCTGCGCCAGTGGGTACATCAATTCGTGCAAACTGATCGGCGTGCCGTTTGCGTAACGGTTACTGAAATCCTCGCGGGTCAGCATTTGCGCCACGGTGTACTTGGCGGCAAGGCGAATCACGTCCTCAAAATCCAGCGCTTCCAGCCATTCAGAGTTGTACCGAATCTCGAGTTTCGCGGGGTCGGAATCTAAAATAATTGTCGCTTGCTCGAGGTAGCTTTTGCCGTTCTCGCGGGTTTGCTCGAGCGAAAGCGCTGGGCGGGTTTTGCTCTTGCCGCTCGGGTCGCCAATCATGCCCGTGAAATCGCCAATAATCAGAATCACTTTATGTCCCAAATCTTGAAATTGCCGCATTTTTTTCAGCACTATCGCGTGACCAAAATGCAAATCTGGACGGCTCGGATCGCACCCGAGTTTAATCGTCAATTGCCGCCCTGATTTTAACTTCTCGAGCAACGAATCTAACGGCGTGATCTGCACCGCGCCGCGTGAAATAATCTCGAGTTGTTGTTCAACACTTAAATTTGACATTTACTTCTCCATTCAAAGAAAACGCCCCGAGTCTTCGGGGCGAGAAAAGGCAAGCTCGAACCCTCAGACCAGAAAAGTCTTTGGGGCATAATATCGTGCGAAATGCGACATATTCGAGATTCTAACGCCTTTAGAAGCTCGAGGGCAAGATTCAAGTAGTATTACATCAATATGAAATCTCGAGACATTCACCAATATACCCGCGCCACACAAGCACTCTGGGCAGGAGAAGACGCGTATCTGGTCGAGGGCGCAACCCAAGTTCCCATCGTGCAAAGCGTAGCCTTCGGTTACGACGGTTTGGAAGAATGGTTGGACGTTGCGCTTGGTCAGAAACCAGGACATATTTACAGCCGCAACACCAACCCGACCCTGCACGCCTTCGAGGAAAAAGTGCGGATTCTCGAGCGAGGAGAGGCGGCGACCAGTTTTGCCAGTGGCATGGCAGCCGTGTCGAACACCTTGTTCACGTTTTTAAAACCTGGTGACCGTGTGGTTTCGGTCAAGGACACGTACGGTGGCACGAACAAAATCTTTACCGAATTTTTGCCCAAAATCGGCGTTGAAGTCACGCTGCTCGACACCACCGACTTTGCCGCCATCGAACTCGAGATTCAAAAAGGCTGCAAAATCTTGTACCTCGAGACGCCGACCAATCCAACCCTCAAGGTGATTGACATTGAACGCCTAGCCAGCGCCGGTCATGCCGTGGGCGCTATTGTCGTGACGGACAATACTTTTGCCACGCCGATCAATCAAAATCCGCTCGAGCTTGGGTCGGACATTGTGCTTCACAGCGCCAGCAAGTTTCTGGGCGGTCATGCCGACGCGCTCGGCGGCATTATTTGTGGCAGCAAGGAATTGGTGCAGCAGGTCTACCATTATCGCGAAATCACGGGCGCGGCACTCGACCCATTCGCCGCATACTTGCTGCTGCGCGGCATGAAAACCCTTGATTTGCGCATCGAGCGGCAAAACGCCAGCGCCCTGAAAATCGCGCACTGGCTCGAGGCTCACCCAGCCATCGAACGCGTCTATTACCCTGGACTCGAGTCTCATGCGCAGCACGAAGTTGCCAAGCGCCAAATGCGTGGTTACGGCGGCATGATGAGTTTTGTCATGAAGGGCGATTACGAAACGGTCAAGAATGTGTTACCTCGCTTGAAATTGGCGCACCGTGCAGCAAACTTGGGCAGCGTTGAAACCATTGTTGGACCACCCGCCACGACCAGTCATGTCGAATGCTCGCTCGAAGAACGTGCCGCAATGGGCATTCCAGAGGCTTTGGTGCGGTACTCGACGGGGATTGAAAACGTGACTGATTTGATTGGTGATCTCGAGCAAGCGCTTGCTGGGGTTTGAGTTTTTGTGGTCGTGAGTCTCGAGAAAATAGGAAATCCTAACCTTCCCACTGAGTAGCCTTAAAAAGCAATACGATATACTAAACTATGGCTCGAGACAAGTATCATTTTGTGGTCAGAACCGCGCTCGAAAAAGCGGGCTGGGTTGTTACCGATGATCCGTTTGTCATGAATATTGGTAAAACCGATTTGCAAATTGACCTTGGCGCAGAACGTATTCTGGCTGCTGAACAAGGAAACCAGAAAATCGCAGTCGAAATTAAAGTGTTCGGTCAAGTTTCTTTTGTACAGGCGTTTCACACTGCTGTTGGACAATACATGAATTACCGTGTCAACCTCGAGGAATACCATCCCGAACGCCAACTGTTTTTAGCTGTTCCGATTGATATTTTTCAAACTTTTTTTGCCACTGAACTGGCAATGCGTTCCGTAAATCGTTTGCAAATCAAGCTTTTAATTTTTGACCCACAGACGGAGGAGCTAACATGGCAATCTTAAAAAGTTTGATTCCATACGAACAAATGACTCCAGAGCAAAAAGCCATTTGGAATATTTTTGAACCCATTCAGGAATGGCATACCAGGGGTATCGAGTACGAATTTATTTTTGACACCCAAAACAACCATTACCAACTTTTAATGCAAGGCTGGCAAAACGAGAAACGTGTTTATCACGTCATGGTTCATTTCACAATTCGTGGTGATTTGATTTGGATTGAAGAGAACAACACCGAAATGGAATTTGTCGATGAATTTCTCGAGCAAGGCATTGGTAAAGACCGGATTGTGTTGGGTTTTTACCCACCAGCACATCGGACGCTTGAGGGTTTTGCATCGGGATTGTGAAAGTTTGACGTGATGGCTCATGTCATAATTATTGGCAGAGACGTAAAATTTCTGGATGAAATGAGAAATTATCTATAAAGCTAAAATCCAGTGTCAAAATGAACGACTTGATATGCCTAATCAGAAAATTTCTGATTGAATTGCAACCAATTCTCAATGTTCAATAAATTCACACCCATCAACTCGAGCAATGTTCAGGTTTTCCCTATCCCCAACACCTCGAGCAACATTTCGTGTTCGTTACCCAGTTTGACCGTATGAACCTTGAATTACAGCGCCCTGTTCATTTTCTGGTATTCCTCGAGCGCCCGTTCTTCGGCTGGAATCCGAACACCCAGCAACAACGCGGCATTTACGAGGCTCGAGAGGATTGCTGTTATCCAGCAACCAAAAATCATGGGTGCAACAAATAGCTCGAGCGCGACAATAATGTAATTGGGGTGTTTGAAATACTTGTAAGGTCCTCTGGCGACCAGATTGCCGTTTGGAATAATAATAATTCTGGTGTTCCAGTATTTTCCCAGGCTGGTGATTGCCCAGTAGCGCCCGATTTGCGCCAGCACAAAAATGCCGAGCCACAACCACCAAAAACTGCTCAAACTCGAGCCGCGCAAGATTCCCTCAAGCAGCATGAAAACAATCCAAGAAACATGCAGCAGCACAATATATTTATAATGTTCGGGGGCGTATTCTTTGCCACCGTTTGCCAGCGCAAATGCCAGGTTTCGTTTTGCCACGTGAAGCTCGAGTAGGCGTTGAACGATGATGGCGGCGATAAAACCCAGCAAGTAAAACATCAAATGATCGTGTCAATGATGCCGTAAGTGATGGCTGTGGCGATCACGGCGACCACCAGGGTCACGATGGCTTGCGAACCTTTGGGCAGGTTCATGCTGGATTGGACGCCGACATAACCAAAGTAAGCATTGGCGGCAAGAATCGCCAGCAGCAAAGCGGGAATCAGTAAAATGCCGACAATCGTGATGGTCAAAATCAGTATGGCGACGGCGGAAAGAATTGAAAGTGGCATCCAGAAGAGCGAAAACGTGTATGCCACCTGGTCGAGCGTTCCCGAGCCGCCTTGGGATTTACCAAAGGCGTGAACCACGTAAACAAACACAAAAAATGCTGCCAGCGTCGAAATTGCGCCGCCAACAATGCCGCCAAGACCGCCACTGAAACTGAGTGCGCCCGAAACCAGTGCGCCCAAACCAACGTAAATCAGGGCGTCGCGCATTGTGCCGTGGTTTTCGTAGGTGTCAAAGGTGGCGACCGTTGGGTTGCTGATCACTTTGATGCTCTGGTCGATCATTTCTGATAAAGGTACTGGGCTTGGGGTGGGTGCGCTCATGGTTTCACCTCTCGAGTTCTAACTTGCAATCAGTTTAGCAAGATTTGCTTCAAGTATGACTACGTTCGTAGTGGCTCAAAAGTTCCCAGGCTTCAACAATCACTTTGGCAACATCTGGTTTGGCGGCTTGCAAGCCTAGCTGTAAAGCTCGAGCGCCGATGCGTCTTAAACCCTCAAGATCATGTTCTCGAGCGAGTTGAACGGCGCTGGCGCGTTGAGGTTTGCGCCGCTCGAGCACCCGTTCGCGGGTCAGGATTTCCAGGGTTTCATTCTCGAGAAAAATTCGTTTGGCAGCGTTTACAGCTTCCTGCAATTCTTTACGTCCCTGATCGGAGAGCACTGCCAACGCCTCGAGAATCAATTCTTGTTCAATCTTGGGATTGTCCACCGCAAAACCAAAAATGCTTTCTGCCACTCGAGCTTGCACGATGGTCGCGTTGGGACGGCGTGCCAGTTCTTGCTCGAGAATGGTTTGTAACTTCGTGACCAGATTGAGCATTTTAAGTCCTGAAGATCACGTGTTCGGCACTGAAACCGGGTCCCATCGCGCTGATCGCGCCGTACTCGCCAGCATTCACGCTCGAGATTCTGTTCATGAATTTCTCGAGCACAAAAAGCACGCTGACGCTGCTCATGTTGCCGCAATTCTCAAGCACGCTTCGGGCATCGTTTAAGGCGTCAGGCTCGAGGTGAAGTGATTCTTGGTAAGCTTGTAAAACTTTTAAACCGCCAGGGTGCGTGACAAAATGCTGTAATTGCTCGAGTTTGATGCCGTTTGCTTTAGCGGCTTCGCACAAGTTTTGACGCATGATGCTGCGCACCAAATCGGGAACGCTTTTGGCAAAACGGACTTTCAAGCCGCCGTCCACGATGTCCCAACCCATGACATCTTCGGAATCGGGAATCAGGGTACTGTAGCTGCCAAGAAGTTCTGGGCTTCTCGAGTCGCCCTGGGTGCTGACGATCACGGCTGCCGCGCCGTCGGCAAACAAACTGGTGGCAACCAAGTTCGATTTGCTGCGGTCATTGTGCTGAAAAGTTAAGCTGCACAGTTCCACCGCCACCAACAGCACACGCTTTCCTGGAAAGGCTCTGGCGTACTCGGAGGCTCGAGCCAGCCCCGACGCCCCGCCCGCGCAGCCCAAACCCCACAAGGGCATTCTGGCAACGTGTGGCGACAAATTCAGGTTTTTGATGAGCACTGTGTCCAAGCTGGGCGTGGACAGCCCAGTGGTCGAAACAAAAATAATCGCGTCTATATCCGCTGGCTCGAGATTTGCGTTTTTCAGGGCTTCTCGAGCCGCAGCCTCACTTAGATTGCTGGCGTGTTGAACGTATAAGGCATTTTTTTCACTAAAACTTTTCGGGCTTTCAAACCACGCCAAATCGGTACACAACGCCCTGGTTTTAATCTGCGAATTCTCGAAAATCGTTACCAACCTGTCAATGTCCCGAAAGCTCGAGGCAAAAAGTATGTGGGCAAATTCGCGGATGTTGTG
>JANLWR010000202.1:0-7388 GCA_031364625.1 Deinococcales bacterium
ATTGATGCCCTGGGTGGAGTGGACGTGAATTTGCCCGAAGCCATGAATTACACCGACCGTGCCGCCAATTTATACATTGACATTCCTGCTGGCAACAGCCATTTGAACGGCAAAAAAACCGTGGAATACCTGCGGTTTCGCAAAGGTGTGGGCAACGATTACGCCCGCATGGATCGCCAAAAAGCCGTGATTGGACAATTGCTGTCTAAAGTTAAAAGTCCTGCCGCTTTTGGTCTGCTGCCAACTTTAATATCAGGCTTGCAAAACGATGTCGTGACCAACGTGACCCCAGATTTGGTACAAAAAATGCTGGCTTCCGCCAGGGGTTTGACCCCGCATTTTGACACGTTACCAACCACCGAAAACAATGTGGCTGGGCAGCAAATCATTGCCGGTTCGTACCTGATTCCCAACGACGAGGAAATCAAAGCCAAACTCGAGCCGCTCTTAAACCAAACCCCAACCTCGAGCGAGCTGATACTGCCGACCAGCGCTCCAACGGTGGTCAACCAAAGCGGTATTGCTGATCTGGGCGAGGCGATGGCAAATTACTTGGAACGCAAAGGTTGGCTCAGTGCCAACGTCATCAACCTCGAGCCGAGCAGCACGCCCACGCAAATCATGCGACGCGCTTGGGGCGACGCAGCTAGCGCAGAATTTTACGCTCAGGTGTTGGGCGTCAGCGTCAGCACCCCGTACCGTTACCCCGACGGCGCGAACAACATCGTGGTTTTTTTGGGCAAAGATGCGGGCAGCAAGTACGCGGCATTGGCGCTCGAGGCAAAAAATTTAGCACCCAAACCCTGAACGCCGAACATGGTTAAGACCTGTGCTATAGGGCTGGAAAGGAGGGCGCGGCAAGCAGCGCCCCTACTTGCCAGTCTGGAAACGGCTCTGTATACTTATTCATGGGTGTCATGGGTGTTTTTAACGGTTACGCAGCAAACGGGTTCTTCGATGAAATGTTCGAGGACACTGGTGTTCCACGCGCACATTACGCGCAGGTGCTCGAGCGACTCGAAGCTTTGGGGCGCAAAGAATTTGAACGACGAAGAACGCTGTCGGACTTGAGCTTCCGCAATCAAGGCATTACCTTTACCGTCTACGGCGATACCGAAGGCACAGAACGAACCTTTCCGTTCGATCCAGTGCCGCGCATTATTCCCGCGCAAGAATGGGCGCACCTCGAAAAAGGTTTAACGCAGCGCGTGCTTGCCTTGAACGCATTTTTGCGCGATGTTTACGGCAAGGGCGAGATTTTAAACGATGGCGTCGTGCCCAGAGAATTGGTGCTTTCTGCCAGTCATTTCCGCCGTGAAGTCCACGGTGTCAACCTGCCGCACGGTCTGTACACCCACGTCGTTGGCTCGGATTTGATTCGGGACGAAAACGGCACGTACATGGTGCTCGAGGATAACCTGCGCACACCTTCCGGTGTCAGTTACCTGCTGGCAAACCGGGTCGCCATGACCCGCACCCTGCCAAGCCTGTTCAAAGATCAGGGCGTGCGCCCAGTTCAGCATTACACCACCGTCTTGCTCGAGTTGCTGCGATCACTCGCACCCAGAAATGTCGAAGAACCAACGATTGTTGTCCTGACCCCTGGCATGTACAACAGCGCCTATTTCGAGCACGCTTTTCTGGCGCAGCAAATGGGCGTGGAATTGGTTGAGGGCAGGGATTTATTTGTCAGCGACGGTAAAGTTTGGATGCGCACCACCAGCGGGCGCGAACAGGTGGATGTGATTTACCGCCGCGTCGATGACGATTACCTCGACCCACTGGCATTCAATCCCGACTCGAGCCTCGGCGTGCCAGGTTTGCTCGAGGCGTACCGCAGTGGGCGTGTGGCGCTGGCAAACGCGATAGGTGCTGGTGTGGCGGACGACAAAGCGATTTACGCTTACGTGCCAAAGATGATCGAGTATTACCTGTCCGAGCGCCCGATCTTGCCCAACGTACCAACGCTGCTTGGCTGGGACAAAGAAGGGCTGGCAGAAATGCTCTCCAGCCCCGAAAAACTGGTGATCAAAGCCGTCGGTGAGGCGGGCGGTTACGGCATGTTGGTCGGCACGGCATCCAGCAAAAAAGAAATTACCGAATTCATGAAAAAAGTGACCGCCAACCCACGCAATTACATCGGACAACCCACCATCGCCCTCTCGAGACACCCAACCTATTACCCCGACACTGGAGCGTTTGAACCCTGCCATGTGGATTTGCGTCCGTACATTCTGGTCGGCGAAAAAATTACGATTGTACCCGGCGGCTTGACCCGCGTGGCATTAAAGCGCGGCAGTCTGGTCGTCAATTCCAGCCAAGGCGGCGGCAGCAAAGACACCTGGGTACTCGAGGAAACACACTCGGGGCAAAGTCAATCTCAAAGTCAATCCCAAAACACGGGCGGTGATGATTAATGCTCTCTCGAGTCGCCGAGAATTTATTCTGGATTGCGCGGTACATCGAACGCGCCGAAAACATCGCCCGCTTACTGGACGTGAACTATTACGCCACTTTAGAGGGCGGGGGACTGTTCACTCAGCAATGGTCTCCCCTGCTGGTGATTACCGGTTCACAAGAAGAATTCAAAGCCAAAGGCTACTGTGCCGATGCAAGAAGTGTTCCAAACTGGTTAGCATTTGACCCCAGCAACCCCTCGAGCATCCGCAGTTGTATCAATCAAGCCCGCGAAAACGCCCGAGCCTTGCGCGACCGAATCTCGAGCGAAATGTGGGAGTGCATCAACAGCGCGTACCATAAACTTTGCTTTGGCACAGAACACGTCCTGCCCAACGACGAGTTGCACCAATACTGCGTGACCGTGCGCGACGCCAGCCATTTGTTTTTCGGAATCGCCTTCGCCACACTGCCCCGCGATCAAGGCTGGCAATTCTTGCAAGCCGGTCAACACCTCGAGCGCGGCGATGCCCTCTTGCGACTCCTGCAAGTCAGGTACAAAAACACGGGCGAACAAGCCGTCGCCGAAGCTTTAGAGAATCACCGTTGGATGGCAGTCCTGAAAACCGCCAGCGCCTACGAAGCCTACCGCAAAAGCAAAGCCCGCCTCGAGCCTCGCGGCATTGCCGAATTTTTACTGCTCGAAGCCGACTTTCCGCGCAGCGTCAGGTACTGTGCCGAAACATTATGTGCTTGCCTCGAAGTAATTGCCCAAGCCAACCGCAGCGGCAAACGCGACGCCCTGCGCGAAGTTGGCTGGCTCGCCGCGAAACTCGAGTACGCCCAAATCGACCAGATTTTAGACCTTGAAAACCCAAGCCTCGAGCAATTGCTGGGCGATTTTAACGCGGTGGGTGCGGCGGTATACCGAGCTTACTTTAGCAATTAGAACCAATTCACGCATTTGAAATAAGCCGACGTAATCCGTCCCTTAGCTTTGCAAAACTCGGAGAAGTATTTTGTTCTAAGTCCATTAACGGACCAATCTTTTCAGCCCATTCATGCTTGATCTGCCCTGGCAATGGCCATCCAGCTTTCCGAATTGCCGCCGATCCTCCAGGATATATAGCATCAGCAAGTACTTCCCACGTTTTACATACGCTGTCCTGCACGTACTTTCTAAGAATCTCGCCCTTTGCTTTTGGATAGGCACGTAACAATGCTTTTTGGTCGCCCAAATACCAAGCTTCAATTTCTTCAATAGCCAGTCGAAACATTGTGTTTGGTGCTGGAGCACAAGCATCGACTACCGATCTTAACTCAGTCAAAAACGCAACACAATCGTGTTTATCAGTATCAATAACAACCACAACGGCGTCGATTCCGGGTGTTTTGCCATAACCTCCCAGTAACTTTCGCAATTGATCGAGCAGTATTCGTTTTACAGGATCGGCTTTTGTCGCTAAACCCGAAGGTATTCGACCAATGCCTTTGTACGCATGTAAACGCCAGGTATGCGGCTCGCCTTGCGCTCCTAAAATCTGAGGAAGTAACACGTTCAACAAACTCGCACCAGAACTATCCTCTACCAATATCTCAATGTGCATTTTTACCTCGCATCGAGATAATCGCTATACCAAAGACCGCCCAAAGGTAAGCCCTCAGCCACAAGATTTTTTACGTCTTCCATCTCAGAAACACGATGCACAGTCGAAAAACCATCAATGCCTTTCTCAAGAATCCATACTTCTTCAGGTGTTAACGCATCAACAAAGTACGGTTGGTGAGTGGTCACGAATACCTGAGGAGCGTTCTTTCTTCCAGTAGCATGGGAACGAAATTCTTGGGCTAATGCCTCTAAAAGTTTGTGATAGAGTCCATTTTCTGGCTCTTCAATACAAATAAATGGTGGTGGGTCCGGATCTTCCAACATTAATAAGTATGCAAAAACCTTAAGTGTACCATCTGACATCTGTTGCGCAAAAAATGGGTCTTGAAATGCACCTTCATTAAAACGCAGTAAAACCCGTTTGTCAGGGGTTATTTGGGTATCAATACTTACAATACCTGGTATCTTTTCTGCTATGCGTTCAAGAATTATTTTAAATCGTGCATTATTTTCACGTTCCATGAATTGAACTACGTTACCAATATTATCACCATGTATATTCAAATGCCTTTGTGGTCCAGCATTTGGTAAACTCCGTGCTGCAT
This sequence comes from Deinococcales bacterium, assembly GCA_031364625.1. Lineage (GTDB taxonomy): Bacteria > Deinococcota > Deinococci > Deinococcales > JAAFIG01 > JANXTZ01. Next base: position 4,612 of record JANLWR010000202.1, read on the forward strand.
CTGGATAAAAATACGACAGATACCAGCCTTTGAGAAAGTCTCGAAATAGTTTAATCCTTGGATGTTCTTTAAGTGTACCTAAAGTAGCAATACCCAGTCGCCGAATATCTGTCAACTCGACAGGCTCCTGCACAGGGTCTTCCCCTTCGGCTTCTACGGCTTCGTCACCTGCCCAAACCATGCCTTTCCCATGACTCAATCGCAAAAATGGAAAAGGACGACCTAGTTTCTGTCCCTTTCTTCGCTGCTTAAGCACCTCAGATTCGATAAAGGGTCGCCCTGAGTTATCCAGTGCGATTGCCAGTTCATAGGTAATTGGTCTCTCATTTGCCGCTTCACGATAGTAGATTTCAAACCGAAGAGGTTCATATATTCCTGTTGAACGCAGACGATCAAATCCACCACGCTCTTTCAAATCACAAGCAGTTTCTACATCGGTGGACAAGCAATCAGCAATAAAACTAAAAGTATCAAATAGCGTGGTTTTGCCCACACCATTTTTACCAATTACTACAGTAAAAGGTGTCAATGGTTTTTCAGATTGCAGATTGGAAAGTTTACCTATTGTCACATCACGCAATGCACGATAATTTTGTACTCGAAATCCTTCAATGCCAGCCATTTAGTTCTCCTCAAGAATCCAAACCGTGAGTCAACATCAACGTTAGTATACGGTATTCAATTCAGCAATAAATAACTTGTTATGCTGCTGTTCTGAGGCAAACTTCTCTAAACTCAATTCTTATTGTCTGAGGGACTTCTGGTGCGAGCCAACATTCATCACATCACCGAATACCGTTACCCCGAACCCGCCTTTGATTCGTTTAACGAACTGCGCCTGAAACCCATCGAGGACTCGAGGCAGAGCGTGCTGTCGTTTCAATTGCAACTCGAGCCGAACGTTCCCGTGTACTCGCACCTGGATTATTACGGCACAACCTTGCATCACTTTCACGTGCTCGAGAAGCACACAGTCTTGAGAATTGAAACCAAAGCGCTGGTGGTCACGCACGCCATGACCCAACCGATTGGACAACCCGCCAGCGTGCTCGAGGCGCACCGATTAGCGAACATCGAATACCTGACCACTAGCCCTCGCGTGCCGCTCGAGTTTGACTGGGCAAGCATTTTGGGCTGGCATCAACTTGGCGCAGAAGAAGATTACGTCGCCTACCTGGACGGTCTGAACTCGCATTTGCACTCGAGGTTTAAGTATCAATCTGGCGTAACAAAAGTGGACACGCCACTGATCGAATTTGTGAACGGTGGCATTGGGGTTTGCCAAGATTACGCCCATGCCATGCTTGCAGTCGCACGATCAGGCGGCATTCCAGCGCGGTACGTCAGTGGTTACGTTTACGCTGGCAGCGAGTTTGTTGGCGCAGAAGCCACCCACGCTTGGCTCGAGTGTCTGATTCCAGGTTACGGCTGGCTTGGATTTGACCCGACCAACAACACCCGAATCAACGAATCGCATATTAAAATTGGGCATGGACGAGACTACGACGATGTGCCGCCCTTGCGCGGATTGCGGCGCGGTGGTGGCGTGGAATCAATTGAGGTTGAGGTTTCGGTGGATGTGCAACAGTAAAAAATTGAAAATTGGCAACGTGCCGTAAAACACCTTATTTGCCTGGGAGCTGGTAGGTTAAAACAACCACGCCTTTGTCCGTTGTGATGCTGTTGGTCAGTACCAACGTGGTTTCGCTGTCCTCTGAAAAAAGTCGTTTTCCTTTCCCAAGCACGACGGGGTAAACCATCAATCGGTATTCATCAATCAGATCATGTTTCAAAAGTGAACGTACCAACGCACCACTTCCGTAAATCAGAATATGCTGACCAGGTTGCTGTTTGACTTTGCGAAGTTCTTCAATCACATCACCTTGAATTGCCACTGCATTCCATTCGAGTTGAGTTAAGGTTCGCGTCGCAACCAGTTTTGGCAAGGCGTTCATGCGATCAGCGCCCTCTACATCGGGCATCGTGGGCCATGCCTTGGACATTCCATCATAAGTGACCCGTCCAAGCAGCAGCAGATCACTTTCACGATTAAGTTTGTCTTGAATTTTTGCCAATTCATCGCTCCAGTAGGGCATTGTCCACGCTGGGTCGCTCATCACGCCATCCAAGGTCAGGTATTCTGCTGCAATTATCTTTCTCATATGTTGACTCCTTTGCAAAGTCATGTGGGCTAAACAAATCCCTTTCAGTAACTTTGTAACCAGAGCATAAACATTCCGACAAAAATTGGCTTGTACCGAAACGACACACCCGCAAATCTAACCTCTCGAGTCCAATAGAAGATTCGTCAATTCCCGTTCCGTAGGCTGAGAGTGTGTCCATGCAACCGCAATACGTGCAGGCGTAAGACCCACAAGTTGTTTTAAAGTTTTGGTGAGGTGCGGTTGATCGGTGAATCCTAAATCGTGAACCACATCAAAAATTGGAGTTCCATGCTCGAGCAAGCCCATCGCTTTTCGAGCGCGTTCAATGTGCTTCACGGTTCTGTACGATAACCCTGTGGCGTGCTGAAAGCGGCGCTGCAACGTCCGAGTTGTTAAAGCAGTCGTCTCGAGTTGGTCACGCAATATCAGATCAACCACAGGTTCATGACGAATCAAGTTCTGACGAACCAAACGGGCGATGAAATCATTGGCTTCGGCAAAAGTCGGAATGGTCCAAGCTTGGTCGCCGAGCCAAAAAGATTGATTGGTTGCAAACGGCAAAATCGCGTGTTGATCCACCAATTGTGTCGGCGGAAGGTCTGGAATGAAGAC
>JANLWR010000211.1:0-2894 GCA_031364625.1 Deinococcales bacterium
TGTAGAGAGCGTCGCCCCCGCTTGAATAATAGTAAGTAACGACCCGTCCGCCATCGCTTGCTCGAGCACTTGGGAACTGGCTGGAATTACCAAAAGGCGTGTGTTTGGAGCAACTTTACGACCTTTTAGAATCGCGGCGGCAACGTGCAAATCCTCGAGCCGTCCGTTGGTGCAAGTGCCAATGAACACTTGATCCACGTGCTTGCCGCGCAAACTGGCAACGGTTTCGACATTGTCCACGTAACTTGGCACGCTCATGCGCGGGGTCAAACTCGAGAGGTTGATGGTGATTTCTTTGATGTATTTTGCGCCGTTGTCAGGATAAACCCAATCTGGCACTTCGTACATCGTTAAAATTTCACCACCAGGCACGACCATGCCCGCCTTCGCGCCCGCCTCAACGCACAGATTTGCCAGCGTCATGCGTTCGCCCCTCGAGAAACGATCTCCCGCATGGATTTCGATACTTTGATAGGTCGCACCGTCGGCAGTCAAAACCCGAATCATCTCGAGCGCAACGTCTTTGGCGCTGACATCACCGACAAGTTCACCCTCGAGTTTGACCTTGACGCTCTCGGGAACGCGCAGCCAGGTTTTACCACTGGCGGCAGCAATCGCAATATCAGACGCGCCCATGCCAGTTCCAAACGCCGCAACCGCGCCGTAAGTGGTGCTGTGCGAATCCGAGCCGAGCACAATCGCGCCAGGAAACGCGAGGCGTTCTTCAATTAAAACCTGATGACAAATCCCGCGCCCTACATCAAAGAGTTTTACGCCCGTTTTTGCGGCAAAAGCTCGAGCGGCTTGATGCGATTTTGCAACATTCACGCTCGAGGCGGGCGCAACATGGTCGATCACGATGCTGACGCGTTCGGGGTATTTGGGCAGCGCCTCAAGTTCAGTCTCGAGAATTTCGATCACGCTTTCTGCGATGGAATCAACGATCATGACGTTGTCCACTTCGACCACGGCAAGATCACCCGCGAACACGGTTTTTGTACCGCGTTTTGAAAGAATTTTTTCTGCCATTGTTTGCGGGTTCATAATTCACCTCTTGACGTGCGAGTTGTGCTGGGCGACAAGTTTCCAAGCTTCCATGCGCTTAACGAACACAAAAGTGGCGCGTCCAAACTCGAGCACGTCACCGATCTTATTCTCGTACTGAAATTCAGCATAAGCCAAGCAGGTGTCGGCAAAAGTTTCAAATTCGATATTGCGGTATTTTAGGGTCGGAAAGGCGGGACTGGTTTGTACAGTTCGGATGCGCTCGAGCTTGTTCTGAAATTGCGCGGCTGTTCCGGTAAAGCGGAATCCATCGGCAATGATCGTCTCGAGCGTGTCGGCATCCCTGGTGTTGAGGGCGTTCACGAATCGGTCAAAGGTGGTTTTGAAACTGTCATTCATGAGTTTTCCCCAATTTCTCGAGCGCGTCGCCAGTCAACGTGTGTTCAATCCAGACTGGATGGGCAACCGCCCCAAGTTCTGCATAGAATTTTTTGGCGGGTTCGTTCCAACTCGCAACCGTCCATTTCATGCCGACACAATTTTTTTTAATTGCAATTTTCGACGCTTCACGCATTAACGCTTGTCCCAAACCATGCCCTCGAGCGCTATCTGAAATAAATAGTTCTTTGATAAACAACATCGGTTTGGCGCTGGCGGTATACGGCACAAAGTAATACACGAGTACACCCTGAATACTCGAGTTTAGTTCGGCAATCAGCACATAAAAATTTGGTGGTTGAAGCTTAAAACCTTGCTCGAGCAGAATACTTTCGGTCGCTGCGAAACTTGAAAGGTATTCTTCAAAGACCGCAAGCTCCCGCATCAATTGCAAAGCTGCTGGAATATCCGATTCCTGCCAATGACGCACAAGCACTGGTTGATTCATGTTTCTATCCTCACAACTTCGCCGCCCACTCGAATCTTCAATGCCTGACCATCTGCCGCCGTAAATCTTGCCTCGAGCTTGGATGGTTTCGCCATTGCAAACCCTTGAGCGAAATTCAATTGTTGCATCCCCTCGAATTTTTGGGTTGCGACCAAATAACCACACAAACTGGCAATCGTAAACGAACCCGCATTGTCCTCGAGTATTCCTTTGGCTGGCGCAAAAAACCGCAGTTCAAAATTTACACCTCGAGTCTGATCTGGGGTAAAAACGATGACACCATTGGTTTTGGTCTCTAGGTTTAGTATTTTCATGGCTTCTAAATTGGGTTTGATCGCGTCGAGGACACTCGAGTTTTTGACTGCAACGACAATGTTTATTTTGTTCGCACCAGCCGTGCCAATTACAAAATCAGAATGCAGATCAGCCGTGTTCAAACCCAGACACTCGAGGACTTTGCTTGTTGGAAGCTCGAGTTGCAAACCGCTTGTGTCGCCTTGTTCTGAAAACCAGTAACCACCGTGTCCAACACCTGAAATCGGCAAAATATCACCGTTCATGTTGGCTCGCATGTAAATTTCGACCAGTCCTTTGCGCCAACGGTGTTCGGCAACCACCAACGCGCCAGAATCGCTCTCGGGTTTTTCTTTGGTTGGGGTGAAAAACTTGATCAGAACGCCAGAATCGTCTTCGCCCAAAACGAAGGCTGTCAATGGTGCGCCCGATTCTCGAGCGATTGTTTGCATTTCTTCGCTGCTGAGGTTTTCGGCTTCAGTCACAGCAATGTGCTTGCCGCCACCAGGTGCTGCCGCAAAGACGCTGTAATGCTCGAGTTTCATGATTCCACCTTGACAGCTTTTCCGCCAACCCAAACGCTCGAGACTTCTCCCCTGTTCACATTGCACCGCACCTCGAGCTTGGATGGTTTGCCGAGCGCGTATCCTTGAGCGCCAGAAAAAATTCTTAAACCATCGTCAAAGAATTTTTCCCTTGCGAGATACGC
>JANLWR010000217.1:0-3954 GCA_031364625.1 Deinococcales bacterium
GGTTAACCCTGTCAACGTTTCGAGTCCAAACAGCAACTTGCCCAGAGTTTCGAGGTCGAGTCGTAGTGCTTTTCCTTGGGACAGTGAGTAAACCGTGTTTCGCGGTAAACCACTGGCTTTCCAAAGCGCGTATGCACTCTTCTGATGAGTCTCGAGGTAATCCTTTACTTTCAGTTTCACTTTGTACACCTCCAAATTCTTACACTTCCCCACATCTTGGGGTTATACCCTAGATATTGATACTATGCCCTAAATAATGGTAATAGTCAAGTGACCAAGAATTCTGTTCGATCCAAATCAGCAATTTTGAAATCCTGTGACCTCACAGATACAAAAATTCATCCCTACAACCCGAAAAACTGTCTCGAGTCACCCATAACCAATTTTCATCATTTGGCTTACGCCACAATGCTGGTGTGCAATTGATTCAAAGCCTTTATCATTTCAACAATGACCGACTTTAAATACATGGTGCTATCAAATGGCGATTGGTTTGTCTCTGGCGATGAACTCGAGGCTGTGATTGCCTGGGCTGGTACAAACGGACTTTTAATGACCATTCCAAGTGCGTTAGATGATGAAACCGAGATTTACGGCGCGATTGTTCGGTACGGTCTACGCGACGTGTACATCATCCCAGAGGTCTTGGGTTATCAAACAATGCAAGCCTGACGCTCGAGTGCCAGAAACGGAATGGTTTACAGAATGCAGCACTCAAGTATGCTGTGAGTATCTTATGACTCCATTACTTGCTGATTACTTTGAATTGGTTGGTTTCAAACCAAATCCTGGTCAAGAAAAAGCCATCCTGCACACCACAGGGTCACTATTTTTAGTTGCGGGTCCTGGTTCTGGGAAAACTCGAGTGTTGCTTTGGCGAACCCTGAATCTGATTGTTTTTCATGGGGTCAAACCCGAGGAGATTTTCTTGGCAACTTTCACCGAGAAAGCCGCAAAGCAACTCAAAGACGGTTTGCTATCTTTACTTGGTTTGGTGACGAACAAAACAGGTCAACCTTTTGACCTGTCCAAAATGTATGTTGGCACAGCGCACAGCCTTTGCAACCGCATTTTGACAGATCGTAGCTTCTCGAGTGACCGCACCCGCCGTAGCGCCCCCAGTGTGCTTGATGATCTCGAGCAGTATTTTACCTTGCATCACAAGCGTTTCTGGCTTGATGCAATCTCGAGTTTGGGCTTGGGTCAAACCCTTGATGATCTTGCAGCCGTTGTGAACGGTTTTTTTGAACCGACCACCTACCTTCAAACCTCGCGCCATAAAGCTGTGGCAAGCTTAAAAATGTTGTTCAATCGTTTTTCAGAAGAGAATTTTGAACCCAGCGATTTGCTTAATCGTACCGATTCTGATGAAATGCGCTTGCTGGTCAGCCTGTACGATTTGTACCGCAAGAAGTTGCTCGAGCAGAGCCAAACTGATTTCGCGCTGTTGCAACAAAGCGCGTATCAAACCATTAACGCCGAACCAAGCTCGAGACAGATTTTCAAGCACGTGATTATTGACGAGTACCAAGATACCAACGCAATTCAAGAACTGATTTACTTTGCCCTGGCGAGCGGCACTCAAAACCTTTGCGTGGTCGGTGATGACGAACAAGCCCTGTACCGCTTTCGAGGCGCTACCGTCGAGAATTTCGTGCAATTCCCTGAGCGCTGCCAAAAATACTTTGGGGTGAATCCAACGCGGATTGAACTGAACACCAATTACCGTTCGAGACGCGAAGTGGTGCAGTTTTACACGCGGTTCATGGAACAAATTGATTGGTCACGTCCCAAAGGTGGTGCGTACCGTATCGAAGGCAAGGACATTCGGGCTGCCAGCCTCGACACGGGCGCAGCCGTGATTGCCAGTACCGCCACTGACCCTGAAAATGTGGCTCGAGAAATTGCAGGACTGGTAGCAAGCTTGATTGCCAAAGGCAAAGTCAAAGACCCGAATCAAATCGCGTTCTTGTTCCCAAGTCTGCGAGATCGTGATAGCCGACCAAACGTTCATGTTCAACGAATGCGTGACGCGCTCGAAGCACAAGGTTTAAGAATCTACGCACCTCGAGCGCAACGGTTTCTCGAGCAACCTGAACCGATGGCGGTACTGGGTTTAATGTTGTCCGTAATTGGGATTCCAGAACGCAACCCAGAATATGACTCGGGTGGATTTAAGAACTTTCACGATTGGCTTCACAATGCCAAAACCGAAGCTCGAGTGCTGCTTGATGATGACAAAAGCTTAAAAACCTACGTGACCGAACGCAAACAAGAAATTGAGCAGAGCGTCAAAGACTTTGATGCCTTGGCAAAAGTCATGACCTCGAGCGGCTGGAATCCCAAAGATGCTTACGACCCAGCCAAGCACAAACGCGCCTTCATCAACATCACCAGCCTTTCGGACAAAGCCAAACGCACGATAGGCGCAGCGCACCTCGATAAACTGGTAGCAGACCGAGCCAAAACGGGACAACCTTACACCCTGCATTACATCGTCAACCGCGCCACAAGCCTCGACTGGAGTGTGCTGGACTTGTTCTACCGCATTCTGGGGTTCAAGCATTTCAAAGCCATGTTCGACCAAGCCGAATCTGGACTTGACGAAGGACCAGTCTGCAACCTCAGCTTGGTTTCAAAAATGATCTCGAGATTCCTCGATCAAACCCAAAGCGTGCTGACCGCCAGTTTCTTACGGGAAGACCGACTGAAAAACCTGTTCGTCAGTTCATACCTCTACAGCCTTTACCGCATGGGTGAAGGTGAATTTGAAGATGCCGAAGACCCGTTTCCAAAAGGGCGCATTCCATTCCTCACCGTTCACCAAGCCAAAGGACTCGAGTTTCCAGTGGTGGTTCTGGCAAACCCAGGCAAACTGCCTGGCAACCCGCAAAAAGTTGAGCAGATCGTCCGCCCGTATTTGAGCGGCGACCCCGAACCGCTCGAGCGCGTGGGAGAATTCGATACGATGCGAATGTATTACGTGGCACTCTCGAGAGCCGAAAACCTGATGGTCATTGCCAACCCAAGCGGCAGAGGGCAGCGCCTGAACGCCGCGTTCAAACCACTGCTTGAGGGGATTCAACGCATTCCAGAAATGGATGTTGACAGCATCCCTATCGCCAAACACAACGCCAGTGATGCCATTCGAGCCTACTCGTATACCAGCGATTACTTGAGCTTTCAAGAATGCGCCAGACGTTACATGATCTTTGGCAAATACGAATTCGCCTCGAGCCGCACCCAAAGCATGTTCTTCGGAAACCTCGTGCATCAAACTATCGAAGACCTTCATAACCGCCTGATTGCCATGCGTGAAAACGGAGCGAGTGCATGAGTGACACTGCAATCGAAAAATTTATTCGGGAATCCTTTGAGGAAAACTACGAACGGTTACGCCTCGAGACAGGCTCGAGCGTCACACCAGACGTGAAAGAAGCCGCATTGCAACAGGTGCTTTTTTACTACGCCAAAATGCGCGACGTAGCCGAAACCGTCACTGAAACCGAAGTTCGTCTGACCTTACCCGAACAAACCAGCCCCGAAGGACGACGTTACACTCTCGAGGGTGTGGTGGACATTGTGCGCGAAAATAACCAAACCACAATGTACGACGTGAAAACACACTTTGATTCCGACAAAGCCCAAGGTGAACTCGAACAGTACACCAAACAACTGAACGTCTACGCCCATATCTGGCAGAATTTACGCGGTAACGCACTGGACGAAACGGCGATCATTGCGACCAAGCCAACCCGTGAAGTTCGAGCCGCAATAAAAAGTGGCAACCAACAAAAACTCGAGCAAGCCCTAAACGCTTGGCAACCCTGCATCAACATTCCGCTCGAGCAAAGCAACGTGCAAACCGTCATTACCGACTTTGGAAGTGTGGTGGATAAAATCGAAAACCGTGAGTTCACACCGCCACCTGTCAGTGTCCTCAAAAGTTCGGTC
>JANLWR010000280.1:0-5544 GCA_031364625.1 Deinococcales bacterium
GAGGCGGTGGGGTACAAGGTCAGTTTGAAACTCGAGGATCAAAAGGGTGGGCAGACGTTTGAAGTGAAATTGTGAAGCTTGAGTTGCAATTCTACTTTTCAGCGCTACAATGCGATCATGTCAACACCAAGCCAACCCACAAATGACAAAAAACAAAGTGTTGCTGAATTTCTGTTGGAATTTGCTGCTAGCGTCGCTAAAGACGTGCCCGCAGAAGAACTCGAGAAATTACCAACAGATGGGGCATTGAATCACGACCATTACTTGTACGGGTCGCCAAAAAGATGATTCGATCCATTTTCATGGACGCGGTTTATTTGATTGCCCTGATTAATCCACGCGACCAGTATCACGAAAAAGCCATCGCCGCCACTCGAGAAACCCAAGGCGCAGAATTAACAGTGACGGACGCGGTGCTGACCGAAGTTCTGAATTATTATGCCGAACGTGGCGAGCACTTGCGCCAAAAAGCCTTGTTTCTTGTCAAAAACCTGATGAACCGTGACGATGTGAACCTCATCTATCACGGGAAATACTTGTTCCATCTTGGACTTGAGCGTTTCGAGGAACGCCAAGACAAAGGGTACAGCTTGACCGATTGCATCAGCATGATTGTCATGGAAAGCAATGGAATGCTCGAGGTGCTGACGAGTGACAAGCATTTTGTTCAAGCAGGATTTCAGACGTTGATATAACCGAATCGCAACCACTCGAGAATTGCGGCGTTAGAACATCCAAAACCCGAAACGGCATTCAGCAGTTTGGTGCAGTACGCGGAGGCGGTGGGGTACAAGGTCAGTTTGAAACTCGAGGATCAAAAGGGTGGGCAGACGTTTGAAGTGAAATTGTGAAGCTCGCGGAAACATGGATGAAACCAGGCGTGTGAAAAACATGGAGCATTTAATCCAGACCTTATGGAAGCCATGAACATTTGGGGTTTGCCGTGGCATGAACTGGCGGAATTGAACTGGTGAAGGATTAAAACTCAAGCATCGGAACACCTGAGTAGTGATTCTACTCAGGTGTTTTGACTTGGTTAGCGTTGTTGCCGTTTATAAACGAGTTGAAAAATGCCTTTGCTTGTTGTGGTTGAAAGTTTGAATCTAAATTCACCAGAATAATTACCTCTGGCTTTAATCAAGGCGTTCTCAAACTCATCCCCCAACTGTGCGGTGTATGCCACAACAGAACTTTTTGGGGACAATTGAAACTTTGCCAAAGATAAGACGCACCTTTTAGCTTCCACAAAAGGTTGTTTTTCAGGGAAGATATAGGTTTTATTTCCAACATGCACCACATAGGTTATTGGGCAAGCGCTGTAAGACAAGTATATTCCTTTTAAGGTTTTGTTCGTGATGCTCACCTGAAAAACCAAGTGCTTTTCTTGTTTTGTCAGGCGAACAAATAAATACATGTCATTGGCTGCGCTTATTTCTGCCCCAAGGGTATAAGAAAAAAGCAAACTGAGTACCAGTCCAAGAAAAAGCCGATACCATATTTTGAAGAACCGAGAAGCCAGCCTGTTCATCTTGTAAATTGGAACACACGACCAGGATAAGCAATCCGAATCTGTGCGACAGGAGAGAAATATCCATTTGAAAGGCACTGAGATAACAAACCATCTGGAAGAGTTCTTTTAATTAATGGTGTATCTGCTTGTGCTGCAATTCCTGCAAACTTCGCCGTTGTTGATCCAGTGATTTGAAACCACGGACCGCCACTGTCACCGGTACATTCAGCACCAAAGTTCGTCGTATTTGAAACTTTTACTGTGCCTTTGAGTATTTGAAATGTATTTGCTGTAGGAGAAAGAACTGAATCATAGTTCCAATTGGTCACGGTAGCAGTTCGATAGCCTCCACTTGCTCCAATACTACTCAGAACTTCTCCATTCCCTACACGCTCTGCTACTGCTGTTACATCGTAATAAGTATCACCATTTGTACTAGCCGTTAATATGCTCCCTATGCCACCTGTAGGAAAAATGATTCGCCCTCGAGTAATGGGTATTGTAGACTTGTAGAAAGCCGTATCTGCATTTTTACATTTCGCAGGATTTCCATTATTTGTACAGGCATAAAAAGCATTATCTAATGTTTTATTGCCAATTATCGTGCCTGCTTGATAAAGCGCACTTCCATCATTGCTTACACCCTCGGTTAAAGAACAATGTGAAGCAGTTAAGTATCCTTCAATTGTGTCTACAAGAACCGATAGCCCTAGAGTACAAGCAAAAAAAGGAGGTATTGTGGCATTTGATGAACCATAAACCACATTAACTCCACCAACAGCAGGTCTGAACGAGTCAAAAAGAGTTTTAGTGTTTATGATTGTGCCGATTGTAAAATTAACACTTTCACTTGAGATACCATGATTACGAAGAAAATCAAGAGCGGCTTCCTGATCTGTTTTATTGCTGACTTGAAGATTAATCTTGTTTTGGGCAAAATCAATTGAAATACCATTTGCTTTTCCAGAATAAAGAAACTCTTGAAGTGCCGCTCTGTACTCGTTCAAATCAGCTAGTGATAAGGAAACTTTTACACTTCGCAATTTCAATGAGCGTGGATTAACAGTAACGCCGTGACCATCTGTGACCTCAGGGAAACCCGTGACGGTCAATCAACTCGAGGAATTCTTTACGCATATGACCAAGTTTGCGTCCACGAGATTCTTCAGAATCAAATTTGATTTTTTGACCTTTGTGTTTTTCGGCGACATAAAAAATCAATTCCTTGCGATCAGCACTAAAGTCGTACCCAGCAAAAGCAGGATTGTCTGTGGCGAACGTGTTAAGGGCTTCGATCCAATCCTTTTTTGGTTTTGGTACATCGTAATCTTTACGTTCTTGCGAAGTGATTTGGGTTGAAGTGTCAGGAACTGAATCAGTCTGCACCACTGGTACATTACTTTGACCACAACTTACCAAGAACGCGGATAGGAAAATGCAATAAATCGAGAGTTGTAATTTTCGCATGAAGCCTCCAGTGAAATTATTGCCATTTTATGCTAAGCGATTTCCCCAAAAAAAGCAAACTTTACCTAAAGTAAGGGTTGGCTAGAGCAGATTGTAGCTTTCAAAAACAAAAAAGCTCGAGCCTCAACCATCGAAGCTCGAGCTTTTAAAATTCGTGTTTTTACTCTACGAATTCAATAATTGCGGTTGGGGCTGCATCACCGCGACGGATGCCTGTGCGAAGAATGCGGGTGTACCCACCGTTGCGGGTGGCAAACTTTGGCGCAATTTCTTCAAACAGTTTTTTCAGAACAGCACGGTCATGAATGTCTTTGCCAACCGTGCGAATGTTGTGCAGGCTGCCACCTTTGGCGGTGGTGATGAGGCTCTCCACGTATGGGCGGAGTTCTTTGGCTTTGGCGAGGGTCGTTTCGATTCGTCCTTCGCGGATCAATGCAGTCGCTTGAGCAGTCGCCAAAGCGCGGCGGTGGCTCGAGGAGCGGCTGAGTCTTCGTCCGGATACACCGTGACGCATAATATTCCTCCAGATGCTCGAGGGGTTCTTCTCGAGCGGGTTGTTTAGTCTTTCAGTTCCAGGCTGTACATGGCGAGTTGTTTCTTGATTTCGTCAAGGCTGCGCTCTCCTACGCCTGGGACTTTCTTGAGGTCTTTTTCGGAAAGGGCGATCAACGCGTCTACGCTGTCCACGCCTTCTTCTTTCAGGCTGTGAAGAACGCGGGTGGTTAAACCCAGTCCCTCGAGTGTGACTTTGTTGCTGGCGGCGCTGGTGGTTACTGGTGCTTCGATGGCTTTCACCACTGGCGCAACCTCGCGGGCGATCACTGCGGCTGGGACGGGTGTAACCGTTTTTTCCAGGACTTTTTCACCGCTCGAGAACACGTTCAGTTGGTCGCGGAGGATGTCCACGGCTTCATCGAGGGCGTGCTCTGGTGTAATGCTGCCGTCCGTCCAGACGCGCAGGATCAAACGATCAAGATCGGTTTGTTGTCCAACGCGCGTGTCTTCGACGTGGTAAGCCACGCGTTTGACGGGGGTAAAAATCGCGTCAACCGGTATCGAGTTGATGCGGTCTTTGGTGTTGTGACGCTCACTTGGGATGTAACCCACGCCCTCTTCGACGCGGACTTCCATGACCAGCTTGCCACCTTTGCCAATCGTGCAGATTGGTTGATCCAGATTCACCACTTCAGCGTCAGATGGACACTCGAGGTCGGCGGCGGTCACGACTTTGGGACCTTCGACGCGAATCGAGAGGGTCTTTGGTCCGCTGCCGTGGAATTTCACCACGAGTTCTTTGAGGTTGAGGATGATGTGAATCACGTCTTCGGTCACACCAGGGATGGTGGAGAACTCGTGCAGTACGTCTTCGATGTACACGCTTGTGACAGCCGTGCCAGGGATGCTCGAGAGTAAAATGCGACGAAGCGGGTTTCCGATTGTCACACCAAAGCCTCGTGCCAATGGCTCGAGAACGAACTCGCCGTAGTGTCCTTCAGTGCGTGCGACCAGGCGGGGTTTCAAATCCACAGGTGCCTCCAATTGCGAATGGCTTTGCTCGAGGGGGTTTTTAGGCGCTCGAGGTTGGCGGGTGTGATGTTGTGCTTCAACAATGATCTCGAATCTGTAAATATCTCGAGCAATTTATCGTGAGTAATACTCGACAACAAATTGTTCGTTGACTGGGATTGCCAAATCTTCACGGGCTGGCAGGCGGGTGTAAGTGCCTTCGCCTTTTTCTGGGTCAAAGCCAATCCAAGGCACGGTGCGACGACGCTTTTGTCCCTCGAGATTTTCTTTGATCAAAACCAAGCCTTTGGCTTTTTCGCTCAAACCGACAACATCGCCTGGTCTCAGGTGATAGCTGGCAACGTCCACTTTTTTGCCGTTGACGCGAACGTGATCGTGGTACACGAACTGACGGGCTTGGCGGCGGGTGGTGGCGATGCCCATGCGGTACACGACGTTGTCCAGACGTGACTCGAGGAGTTGCAAGAAGACCGTACCGGTCACGCCGTCGCGGCGGGCTGCCTCGGCGAAGAGGTTGCGGAATGGCTTTTCAGTCATGCCGTAAATACGGATCAGTTTTTGCTTTTCGCGCAGACGCACGCCGTAATCGCTGGTGCGACCTTTGCGGCGTTGACCGTGCTGCCCTGGCGCGTAAGGGCGCTTGGTGAGGTATTTGTTGACTTTCTCCGAGTCGAAAAGGTTTACGCCTTCACGACGGCAGAGTTTAACCATTGGACCAGTGTATCTCGCCATTAGAGCCTCAACTTCTTCCGCGCACGGCAACCATTGTGTGGAACTGGGGTGTCATCCATGATCGAACGCACATCCAAGCCGGAAGCTTGAATGGCACGAATTGCTTGTTCGCGCCCACTGCCTGTACCGCGCACGACCACATCAACAATCGTCATGCCCATGCCTTGGGCTTTTTTGGCAGCATCGGCGGCTGCAAGTTGGGCAGCGTATGGCGTACCCTTTTTGCTGCCTTTGTAACCGATTGTGCCACCGCTAGACCACGCGACAGGGTTGCCGTCTGGGTCAGCAATCGTGACAATCGTGTTGTT
>JANLWR010000335.1:0-5100 GCA_031364625.1 Deinococcales bacterium
CCACCGAATTGTTCGGTTGGCAACTTCCAGAAAATGGTTTCTTTCTCATTGCACTCGTTGCTGTATTGGTTGCAGCGATGTTTGGTGTTTTATTGGGTTTACCAGTCTTGCGACTGAAAGGTGATTACCTTGCCATCGTGACGCTCGGTTTGGGCGAAGTGATTCGGGTGATTGCCAACAACAACCCTGCTGGACTGACCAAGGGTTCTGTTGGCATCGACAGTATTCAACAACCGCTTCATACGTTTACCAATTCTTTGGGATCAGACGGCTACAAATGGCAATCGGTGGTCTTTTATGTGATCGTTTTGGCGGTCATTGCGATTGCCATTTTGGTCACCAACCGCCTCGACCAAAGCCGTATCGGTCGGGCTTGGACTGCCATTCGTGAAGACGAAATTGCCGCTCAGGCGATGGGCATTCCGTTGGTCGCCACCAAACTTGTGGCATTTGCCACGGGCGCTAGTTTTGCAGGCATTATGGGCACTATTTTTGCCGCAAAACAAAGCTTTGTTGATCCAGCCTCGTTTGATGTCAATCAATCCATCGGCGTTCTGGCAATGGTGGTGCTCGGCGGATTGGGTTCAATTCGTGGCGCAGTGGTCGGTGCTGCCGTGGTGACAAGCCTCAACCTGGTGGTACTGCCCACACTGGCAATCGAATTTAACAACCTGCGTCAGAGCGGGGCTTTAAATCTGCCTCCACAGTTCGAGGTTTCCAAATATCAACGACTTATCTACGGCATTATCCTCATCATCATGATGATTTACCGCTCGCAAGGTCTTGTCCCAGCCAGCCGCAAACACATCGAAGTGGACGATGCCCACGCTGGACAGGGCGCAATGCAAGGAGGCGATTGATGCTTCTTGATGTCAACGCCGCACGCAAAATCTTCGGTGGTTTGGTCGCCGTCAACGATGTGACCCTGCAAGTGCCCGAAAAAGCCATCATCAGCGTGATCGGACCGAACGGTGCGGGTAAAACCACGTTCTTCAACATGATTACCGGCATTTACCAACCCGACGGCGGCACAATCAACTTCAACGGCTCGAGCATCGTGGGTTTGCGACCAGATCAGGTGGTCGAACGCGGCATCGCCCGAACTTTTCAAAACATCAGGTTGTTCGGGGCAATGACTGTACTCGAGAATGTCATGGTCGGTCGTCACGTGCGCAGCAACACGCGCTACATCGACGCAATTTTTCACACCAAGCGCTTTAGGGACGATGAAAACTCGAGCATCACTCGGGGCATGGATTTGCTGCGCTTTGTGGGTTTGGATGTTAAACGCAATGAACTTGCCGCCAACCTGCCTTACGGCGAACAGCGCCGCCTCGAGATTGCTCGGGCGCTGGCGACCAGCCCGAAACTGATTCTGCTCGACGAACCCACCGCAGGCATGAACCCGAATGAGACAGAGGAGACCAAGCACCTGATTCGTCGTCTTCGTGACGAGGGCAACATTACCGTGGTCTTGATCGAACACGACATGCGCGTGGTCATGACGATTTCGGACAATGTCACAGTGCTCGATTACGGCACGAAAATTGCCGAGGGTTTGCCCGCCGCCGTGCGCAGCAACCCCAAAGTGATCGAAGCCTACCTGGGTGCTGGTGCTGCCGCAGGCAATTTTGGACTCGAGAACACCGAACCGAACAGTGCTGGAGGTGCTGTATGAACGCCAAACCTTCAGAGGTCATGCTCGAGCTGAAAAATGTCAACACTTTTTACGGGCAGATTCATGCCTTAAAAGGTATTTCGTTCACCGTTAATAAAGGCGAAATCGTGACCTTGATTGGCGGTAACGGCGCGGGAAAAACCACGACCTTGCGCACCATCTCGAGTTTAAAAACCCCAAAATCAGGCGAGGTGATTTACAAGGGCAAGGCGCTGCACACCACGCCCACCCATGAAATCGTAAAACTTGGTATGGCACACGTTCCAGAAGGACGACGGATTTTTCCACGTTTAACAATTCGTGAAAACCTCGAGATTGGTGCTTTTTCGATCAATGGTAAAGACGTGATCTAAGAACGAATTCAGAATGGTTACAAAATTTTCCCACGACTTAAAGTACGCGAAATACAACTGGGTTGCACGATTTCGGGCGGCGAACAACAAATGCTGGCTTTTGCTCGAGCGTTAATGATTGACCCTGAAATGATTTTGCTTGACGAACCCAGCATGGGTTTATCACCGCTTTTTGTCGAAACCATTTTTGACAGCATTCGGGCGTTAAATGCGGCTGGTAAAACGATTTTGTTGGTCGAACAAAATGCCTTGATGGCGCTGGGCATTGCCAACCGTGGATATGTGCTGCAAACTGGTGAGATTGTACTTTCGGGTTCGGGCAGTGATCTTGCCAAAAACGATGAGGTGCGCAAAAAGTACCTTGGAGAAGATTAAAACTCGAGAATTCATCACTGGGCGCAGATTGTTGCGCCCTTTTTGTTTAATAGCTCAAGTTAAGTTTTTGTAGGGTATCCGCCAAACGGTTGATACCCTCGAAAATAATCCACTTCGCAAACTCGAGGGAAGTCTTTTGGGTTGTGCTCGAGAATCTCAAATGGGCGTTCGTAAACCCCAAGCATGAACTGCATTGGGTATTGCGGCGATTGATTGATTCTTCGGAGTTTCACGTTGTCCACGAAAAAATCCACATGCGTTGGCGTCCAATCAATTGCGTAAACATGGTTTTCGGAAGCGTTGATACTCAAAAAATCTTCAAAGCATTCATCTTGCAATTCTGGATCATTCCAAGCCAGAATTCCGTAATCAACTCGAGATTGCTCGAGATTCACATTTCCACCGTGAATTTCAAAAATCCTGATTTCGCCAGCAAGTTTGGCATCAAATCCAATCATCCACAAGGCAATGTGATAACCGACCACTGGTACGGCTTTGACGCGGGTTTCAAAGTAACCGAATTGTGGCGTGTAATGGTTGACTGTTGGTAGGTCGGCGCTGACCACAAAATCTGGGTTGTACCTGAACTGCCCGTCTTGGCTGCCTTTTTCCCCAGAATAATGCGCGGTTTGCAGGTTGGAAGCCCTGTCACTGTTTGCCAACCACACTTGTTGGTCGTGTTCAATTAGCAATTTCAGCGATCCGTTCTCGAGCTTGTACCGCGCTGCCGAATCCTCGAGCGTGCTCCAATGCGGCAGCATGTATGGAAACCACTTTGAACGGTCTAGTTCAGCGCTTTCAAATTCGTCTGAGAACTCGAGATTGTACCCTGGTTTTTCTTTGTTGTTGGCTGGGAAATTCATGTTTTACCTTTCGCTGGAGGTTAGATTTTAATGCTTTGGCTTGCTTTTCAAAAGGCGCTTGTGATTCAAAGTGTATCTGGTGTACTGAAGCGTATTTTTAACTGAATACCATTGATTGCGGTTTTGAGATTAAATCTCGAAGATAAAACACAGTATATTGTGTTATTCTTCTGACGTATCGCATTTTCTGGTGTGTTAGTATTTTGTCAATGGCAAGCAAAAACGAGAACAACTCCGTTCTTGATGGCGAACGACCACAAAAAAGTGCGTCTGCGCCAAAGAAAAACCGTCGCTCGAGGTTGAAAAAATCGAGTTCAAAACAACCATCTTCAAGACACATTGACATCGAGGCGGTCGGTCTGGTGTTGCTCGGTTTGGCAATATTGCTTTCTTGCGCGGTCTTCTTGCCGATCAAAATGAACCCGATGGCAGGACTGAACAAATCCTTGTTCGCCTCGCTCGGCGTGGGAATGTACTTAGCGCCCTTGCCGTTGGTGGTTTACGGCTTGGTTGCAATGGCAAGGGCTTCATTTAAATCCTCGACTCGAGTCTTGGTGGGTGTTCTGATCTTGGCGACGGCAGCCCTGTTTGCGACCGCGCTCTACCGTCCAGAATGGGCTGGTTCACTCTCGAGTCTTGCCCGTCCGTTGCGTCCAGTGCCTTGGCTGGGTATCTTGCTGGCGTTGGTGGTTGCCAGTTTTGGCGTGGAAATTATTTTTAACCTCAAGCTTTCGACATTTGTTCGAGGTTTTGCATTGCTTTCAGCTCTGGGCGCTGTAAAAGGCGCGACAGCCGCCCAGACCGGATATTCAATTGCCAAATCGAGCGCAAGCCGTGCCGCTCAAAGTATCGCACTACGTGGGCAGCTCGAGGGGCATCAAAAAGACATCGACGAATTGCAAAACCTTTACCCAGGCGCGAGCGAACTCAAACTCTGGAGCAAAGATTGTGAGGCGGCGCTCGAGAATGTCAGTGGCAGCGATGAAGAGTTGCTTGCTTTGCTGCGTGAGGATGTCAACGCCTGGCGCAAAACCGTGTTGGGCTTCAGTGAGTCTCGAGCCAAAGATTTGGCGGGCAGCGTCGAAACCGAAGATTTGGGCGCAGAACCAATTGTCAAGGACGCACAGAAGTCAATTGTCGGCAGCATCCTCAGCTCGACCCAGGTGGCGAGGACGCTCGAGAATGTCAGGCGCACTTTGCAACTCGACGCCAAAACCCTAGAGGATGCCTTAAGACGCGACAAGCGCGAACGCGAATCGGCACTCAAAGCCCTCAACAACCCGATTCGACCTGGCGACCTGGCAACCGAACTCGAGCGTCACACGATCCGTATCGAGAACAACAAGCAATTGTTGGCTCGAAGTGAATCGCTGCGGTCACGGACTGGGCAATTTGCGGGCTGGCCAGAACTTGTTGCCAGACTCGAGAAACCGCAACACGCCGAAGTGACGGCGTTCGCCGAGAATCTAGCTGCCACGCTAAAAAATGCCAGCACCGACGCGTTGCCCGAGCTTCCACAGTGGCAGTCTGACCTTGACGAACTCGAGCGGCAGCTTGCCAACAAAACCATTGATTTGCAGGGCAAACTCGACCTCGAGGGCTTGGTTTGGGAAGACCCGAATCGGCTGGCGGGCGCACCTCGAGCGAACGTGAATGACGTGATTGAGGCGGTCTTTGAGATTGATTTGCCCGGTGGCAACGCCTTGTCGGGCAAAGACGTGGACAAACTGATGCGCGGCGAATTCAACGGGCTTGAAGTCACCGAGGTTCAACTTGATTCCGAACGCGCCCCCTGGGTTTCACCGACCGAACGCGCCGCACAAAAGGTTGC
>JANLWR010000394.1:0-1578 GCA_031364625.1 Deinococcales bacterium
AGACAAGCTTCACCCCTACCACACAGCATTTTTACGTAGGGGCGCTGCTTCTTGACCCTTAAAGCAGCACCTTACGGGCTTGGGTCGCTTCTTGACCATAAAATGCACCTAGCGGGCATGGTCGCTTGCTGCGCCTTCCAGGAATCGGGAATTCTTACAAAATGTACGAAATTCGGACTTTGCGGTTGCCCTGGTTGGTTTATTTGTTCAGCATTTGGAAGGCGTGATTGGATTTTGTCCAACCCGAGTTGAAGCCAAGCCTAATCCAGATCATGGCGAGCGGCTCAATCAGGCGGCTTTTGCTGACATCGCCCAGGTCAACCATACCAACCAAGCGTTGACCGCCGCTCGAGCTTTAATTGCCGCTCAACTTGATTAAACCTCAGTCATGGATTGAAACCTGCAATCCAACAACCCGTGCTCGAGCCGCAACATCTCTTCACCAGCCTCGAGCGCTGAACACAACATTTAACCTTGAGTGCACCAACATCAGCCGCGCCTCAGTCAGTCAACAATTCGATCTCAACCGAGCGTGTTCATCTGACCTGGGCTTGTCTCATTCATCACAGAAATTCAATACGGACAAGTCTTAACAAGGAGCAATCATGAACTCGAAAATCCTGAACCGTCGTCAATTGTTACAAGGAGCCGCCCTCTTCGGAGCCGGAAGCCTCGTTTCCAGTGTCGGACTGGCACAAACCACAGCCAGCAGCATGGCTGCCAAACCCGACATCGACGTGGACGTGCTGAACTTCGCGCTCAACCTCGAGTACCTCGAAGCCGAATTCTACCTGGCGGCGGTGGGTCGCAAACCGAGTTACAAAATCTCTGGCGTGAATGCGGCAAGCGGCGCGATGGGTATGGGTTCTAACGTGATTGGCGGCAAGAAAGTGAAATTCTCGAGCAACGCCTTTGGTCGCGCCGCCCGCGAATACGCCGAAGAAATCGCCAACGACGAAGAAAACCACGTTAAATTCTTGCGCGAGGCGCTCGGCGATAAAGCCGTCGCCCGTCCGACGATTGACATTGGACCAGCGTTTGCCACCGCTGCCGCCGCCGCCAGCAAAAACGCGATCAAGAATTTTGACCCGTACGCCAACGAATTGTTCTTTTTGCACGGCGCGTTTATTTTCGAGGACGTGGGCGTGACCGCCTACAAGGGCGCAGCGCCACTGATCACCAACCCGGCGTACCTCGAGGCGGCTGCCGGTATCTTGAGCGTTGAGGCATACCATGCGGGTATCGTCCGCACTTTGCTGTATCAAAAGCGTTCGACCATCGCTGCCGCCGGTTTGAGGGTTCATCAGGTTGTCGATGCAATCTCTGCCTTGCGCGACTCGGTGGACGGTACAGACGACCGTGACCAAGGAATTCTAACCAAGAACAGGGCAAACCTTGTACCAACCGACGCCAACGGAATCGCCTTCAGCCGCACGACCACCCAGGTGCTGAACATTGTTTACCTGGGCGGCAAGGGCAAGGGCGGCTTTTTCCCGAATGGACTGAACGGCAAAATCAAGTAAGCCGAAAATATTGAAGCTAAAGCTCGAGCTTAAACATTCAGCTCGAGCTTTAACC
>JANLWR010000472.1:0-10346 GCA_031364625.1 Deinococcales bacterium
CACAAATTCTTTTCACCCAGCAACGATTGCTGGGTGAATTTTTTATGGGTTGAGCCTGGACATCAAATAGCATTTTGACTCTCTTTTGCGATCAACTTCAGCCGCCATTCAGCAAATCCTAAGGGGCAGCACAATTCAAAATCTTAGAGTTCTGGTATCGCTCGAGCTTGACCGCTGACTTTGACAATGAATCTCGAATTGAAATGATGTTCGACATTTTCGGGATTGGTCTCTAAGATTTGATATCAATCTGAGCTGAGAGGCTGCAAGGCTCGAGTCTGAGGAGGTCTTATGG
Source organism: Deinococcales bacterium (assembly GCA_031364625.1). Lineage (GTDB taxonomy): Bacteria > Deinococcota > Deinococci > Deinococcales > JAAFIG01 > JANXTZ01. The sequence goes on from JANLWR010000472.1 coordinate 296, forward strand.
GTAAGATTTTATTTGCGATTGGAACACCCAAAGATTGGGCTTTGTACACCCCAGATTTAATTGCTCATGCGCACGCTTCTAACAGCTCAATTCATGTGCTCGAGGTGGATTCGCCACTTGGAACGGGTTTGTTTACGTCCAATATGCCGTCCGAGGACGAAACGTATCCCGAACCTGTCGCACTGAGCGAAAAAACCGAGCCAGTGCATCTTGATTTGAAAACCATGCCCGAAGACACGGCAATTGTCGCTTTGGAAACCAGCGCTTTTTTGAATACGGTGGCGGATGCCTTGCGTGCCAACAATCTGGAAGTGACTGCCGAGTGGGTGCCGAATTTTAATCTTGCCGAACTTGCCGAGTATGCCATGCGGCACAATGCCGATACCGTGGCTTTGATCGCCAGGGGCTGGTGGAATAATTTGATTGAGGGCGATGTTCGCCCGGTACTTAAAGCCAAAGGCTTGAAGGTGATTGATCTTAAAGAAAGTGATGTGATGCCAGTCCCTCAAGAAGCTGATGCTATCAATCCGAGTGCATGACAAAGCCCATGATGCTCGAGCGTTTAGGATTTTTTCTGGCTCGAGTTTTGATTTTTCAGGCTGGCAATGACTCTTGGAAAAGTGACACTTGGAATTCAGTGCAAAATGGGTCGTTGATTTTGGTCGAGCTTGAAGATCAGCAGTCGTTAAAACTTGAGATGCGCAGCAAGCAAGACAGACCACTATTTTTAAAGGTCAACAACAGAAACGTGGATTGAAATCATGACAATTGTCCAAAAGTCTTTTCCTTGGAACAATCCTGTGCAATTCAAATCATTTGCGCCAGGTGGCAACAACTTGCCAATTCGGGATGTCATTTTTAGTCTCGAGCGCCTTGAACAACACGCCCAGGAACTCGCCGCTAGCCAAAGCCTGCTTCCAGATTCACGGCGTGGGCGCGGTTTGTCGAGACGGGTTCGGGAAAACGCCCGGGTGCTGACCGAAGCCTACCGTTCGATTGTGGCGGCAATTCGTTTGGAGCGTCCGATCACCCCCGCCGCCGAGTGGTTGGTTGATAATTTTTTTGTGGTCGATGAACAACTGCGCGAAATCGTTAAAGACTTGCCGAGCGGTTTTTACAAGAAATTGCCCAAGCTTCAAAATGGCAGTCTCGAGCGTTACCCGCGCATTTTTGGGTTGGCTTGGGAATTTGTGGCGCACACCGACTCTCATTTTGACTTGGATGCTTTGACGCGGTTTATAGCGGCTTACCAGCAAACCACAACCCTCGAGATTGGTGAATTGTGGGCGTTGCCGATCACGCTTCGGATTGTGATGTTGGAGAATTTGCGACGGCTCTCTGAACGGGTCGTGGCGGCACGGGCTTGGCGCGAAGAGGCGGACGCGTTTAGCGATGAGTTGCTGGGACTGAACGGGCGTTTGGCGCAACCGCTCTGGGTGATGTTCAAGAGGCTCGAGCGCCGAGAATTGCCGCGTCCGTTTGTGGTGCAGCTCATTCAACGGATGCGTGACAAGGGCGAGACAGCCTATCAAATGATTCGCCTTCTCGAGCCGCGCCTGGTGGCTTTGGGAACCACCAGCGATGAGACGGTACATGAAGAGTATCAATCGCAAACCGCCTCGAGCGTCACGGTGCGCAACATCATCACCAGCATGAGGTTGATCTCGAACATCGACTGGGCAGACTTTTTTGAATCGGTCAGTTTGGTGGACACGGTCTTGCGGCAAAATCCAGTTTTTAGTGCGTCCGATTTTGCCACCCGCGACCGTTACCGTCAGGCGGTTGAGGAGTTGGCAAGGGGTTGCGATTATTCTGAGGTTCGGGTGGCAGAACACGCGCTTGAGTTGGCGTCTGGCTTGCATCCAAGTCATGACGCGCTTAAAAACGAGCAAGCCGAACTAAAACGCTTCAAAGACCCTGGCTATTACCTGATTTCGGGTGGGCGGCATTTGCTCGAGCGTACTTTGAAATACAAGCTTCCGATCAGCACCTGGTGGCTGCGCACGTACCTGCCTGCGACCATGCTTTGGTATGTGTCCGCAATTGCTGGTATCAGCGTCCTGCTGCTGGCGCTCGGTTTTCTGGCGTTGCAACCCGAGGTTGGTCTGCTCGAGCGGGTCTTGTTGGGATTGTTGTTGCTGATTCCCGCCTCGGATTTGGGCATTGCCTTGGTCAACAGTTATGTCACGGCAAGTCTCAGACCGCGCACGTTACCCAAACTCGAACTGAAATCTGGTGTGCCAAACGCCCTTCGTACCGTGGTCGCCGTGCCAACCTTGTTCACTTCACCCGCCCAGATTCTCGAGGAATTTGAACAGCTCGAGGTGCGTTACCTTTCCAATTCTGACGGCGAGGTGTACTTTGCGCTGCTCAGTGATTTTACGGATGCCAAACAGCAGGTCATGCCGGGTGACGCGGGTTTGCTCGAGGTGGCGGTGCAGGCGGTCAATGCCCTGAATGCGCGGTACCAACTGCCGCTCGAGCCTGGTCAGGATTCGGGATCAGCGCGTTTTTTTTTGTTCCATCGGGAACGACGTTGGAGCGAAACTGAACAAACCTTTATGGGTTGGGAGCGCAAGCGCGGTAAACTTCACGAATTCAACCGTTTGTTGCGCGGCGCAAGCAACACCAGTTTTATCCCGTTGGCAACGCCAAAATTGCCTGAAAGCGTTCGTTTTGTCATCACGCTTGACGCCGACACGCGCCTGCCGCGCGGTTCGGTCAAGCGGCTGGTTGGCGCGATGGCGCACCCGCTCAACCGTCCACGTTTTGATGACGCAACCAACCGCGTGGTTGAAGGTTATGCCGTCTTGCAGCCTCGCATCACCCTGTCCCTGCCAATTGAGCGCGAAGGCACGTTATTTCAACGCGTGTTCTCGAGTCACGCTGGCATGGACCCTTATGCCAGCGCGGTGTCCGATGTCTACCAGGATTTGTTTAATGAGGGCAGCTTTGCCGGCAAGGGTATTTACGACGTGGACGCTTTTGAACGCGCCATGCAGGGTCGAGTGCCCGAATCGACACTTCTCAGCCACGATTTGTTCGAGGGGTTGTTCGCTCGAGCGGGCTTACTGAGCGATGTTGAACTGGTCGAGGAATACCCCTCGCACTACGGCGTTCACGCGGCGCGTCAGCACCGTTGGGTGCGGGGCGACTGGCAATTGTTGCCCTGGATTTTTTCGCAAAAAGCCCCGATCATGGCGCTCGGACGCTGGAAATTACTCGACAACTTGCGGCGCAGCCTTTTGCCGATTGCGTTTTTAAGCTTGCTGGTTGCGGGCTGGTTGACCCCTGGCATCAATGCTGGCGTTTGGACGGGTTTTTTGCTGGGTGTATTGGCGTTTCCGGCTTTGATGCCCTTTTTGACCGCTTTGCGACCGCCGAATTGGGGGGTCTCGAGGCGCAGTTATTTCTTGTCCCTGCGCGAAAAATTGAGTTTGAGTGTCTTGCAACTGGCACTCAATTTGACCCTGCTGGCAGATCAGGCGTATTTAATGCTCGACGCGATTGGGCGCACGCTCTGGCGGCTGCTGGTCTCGCGCAAGAGCCTGCTCGAGTGGCGCACCGCCGCCCAAGCCAAATCTGGCGCAACCCTCGAGTTGGGCGGTTTTTACCGCGCCATGATTGCCGCGCCAGTGCTGGCAGTGCTGATTGAGATGCTGGTCTTGGGGCTTCGACCAAGTGTTTGGATGTTTGCATTGCCATTTCTAGTCGTCTGGGCTGTATCGCCGATTGTGGCGTACCTGGCAAGCCTGCCCCGCACCAAGACGGAGCTTGACCAGTTACCAGCCAGCGATCAAGTGTTTTTGCGCGATGTGGCGCGTCGGACTTGGCGCTATTTTGAACGCTTCGTTGGACCCGACGACCATTACCTCGCGCCAGATAATTTTCAAGAAAACCCGCAAGCCAAGATTGCGCACCGCACCTCACCGACCAATGTTGGTCTGGCGCTGCTTTCAACTGTTTGTGCCCACGATTTTGGTTGGATCGGACGGTTTGAAACCATCGAACGCCTGGAGCTGAGTTTTGATTCCATCGAACGGCTCGAGTTGTTTCGCGGGCATTTGTTCAACTGGTACGATACCCAAAGTTTGCAGCCGCTCGAGCCGCGATACGTTTCCACGGTGGACAGCGGCAATCTGGCGGGGCATTTGGTCGCATTGGCGCAGTCGTGTTTTGAATTGACAACCCAACCCCTGCTGGGCGTTTGGGTTCTTGAGGGCTTGCGCGATGCCTTGCGCCAAGCTCGCAAAGCCGCCGTGCAACTCGAGAAAAACCTGCCGTCATTTGTTGCCAAATCGGCGCTGGATCTTCTCAGTCAACTCGAGGAAACTCTGGCTGATCTGCCACTGGACATCAACCAGTGGGCAGTCAAACTCGAGGTGCTGGATTCGCTCTCAACTGGTTTGGTGACATCCCTCGAGACGCAACTGGGTTCAACAACCAATCAAAATCCTGACATCACAGAGTTGTTGTACTGGACTCGAGCCATTCAAGCCAGCAGCCGCAGCCAGCGCCGTGACGTATCAATGCTTATGCCCTGGGCAACTCAAACTTTCATCGACTCTGGTTTGACAGGCTTATCGCTCTCAAGTTTGCTCGAGCGATCAGACCTCATCCGTCAAGAACTGGTTGTTCTGCCCGCCAGTTCGAGCCTGCTCGAGTTGTTCAATCAGGGCGTGCGACAGGCTACAAACTTGATGGCTCGGCTCGAGAAAATGGCGGCGCGTTCAGAGGCATTGTTCGCCCAAATGGATTTCAAATTCTTGTTCGATGATGTCAAAAAATTGTTCTCGATAGGTTTTGATGTCTCCAACCACCGCCTCGACCCCAGTTTTTACGACCTGCTGGCGTCAGAGGCGCGACTGACCAGTTTTATTGCGATTGCCAAAGACGAAGTGCCGACCTCGCACTGGTTTCACCTGGGGCGCGAACTGACGCCGATAGGACGCGGTACGGCGCTGGTTTCATGGACGGGTTCGATGTTTGAATACTTGATGCCGCGCCTGGTCATGCACGCCCCGAAGGGCAGCCTGCTCGAGGAAACCAGCGATCTGGTGGTGCGCGGTCAAATTGCTTACGGCGCTCGGCGCAGCAGCCCGTTTCAGACCGTGCCTTGGGGGGTTTCCGAATCGGCGTTTGCGGCGCGGGACTTGGCGCTCAATTACCAGTATTCGGCGTTTGGCGTGCCAGGTTTGGGTTTAAAGCGTGGACTTGGCGACGACCTGGTGATTGCGCCTTACGCCAGCGCCTTGGCGGCAATGGTCAACCCCGTGGCGGCGAGCAAAAATTTAAGGCAACTCGAGGTTATGGGCGCGAGTGGCACATACGGTTTTTATGACGCGCTCGATTTTACCGCCTCGAGAATCCCTGAGGGAAGGCGTTTTTTGAGGGTGCAAAATTTCATGGCGCACCACTCGGGCATGACCCTGGTGGCACTGGCAAACGTGCTTTTAGAAGACCGCATGGTCAAACGTTTTCACGCCGATTTGCGGGTCCAATCCGCCGAGTTGCTCCTTCAAGAACGCACCCCTCGAGATGCCACGGTTGATCGTCCTCGCAGCGAGGCGGTGTCGGTCACATTACCAACCGTCGATCCTTCCTTGCCTGGCGAGCGCAGTTTTCGTTCGATTCGGGACTCATCGGGGCAGACGCATTTACTTTCCAACGGTCGTTACACCGTCATGCTGACCGTGGCGGGCGCGGGTTTTAGCCGTTGGAACGACCTGGCGGTCACGCGCTGGCGCGAAGATGCGACCAAAGACCTGGACGGCAGTTATCTTTTTGTGCGGGCATTACCAGAAACTTCACGCTCGAGCCTTGAGACCGACGATGAGGCTCGGGTTTTTTCGAGTACGCCACAACCTTTTGGTCTCGAGCCAGAACATTTCGAGGCAAGATTTTTTGAAGACCGCGCCGAATTTTTGCGCCGCGACGGGGTGTTTGAATCCAAACTCGAGGTCATCGTCTCGCCCGAAGACGACGCCGAATTGCGCCGCCTGACCATCACCAACCACGATTCCAAAGCCAGAACCCTCGAGATCACATCCTATTCCGAGGTGGTGCTGACCCAACCCGCCACCGATGACGCCCATCCTGCCTTTGCCAAGTTATTTGTGCAAACCGAATTTGTGCCCGGCATCGGGGCGCTGCTCGCCACGCGCCGCCCGCGCTCAATCGAAGAGCCTCGGGTTTGGGCGGCGCACTTGGCGGCACTCGAGGAAATCAGGCTCGAGAACGGCAAGTTGGACGTGTCTGAAATGGATTTGCACAGCCTCAACCCGCCGCAGTTTGAAACCGACCGCAGCCAGTTTTTGGGACGTGGACGCGATATTCGTCAAGCCCAAGCGGTCTTGCGCGAGGGCAGATTGTCGGGGTCGGTGGGCGCGGTGCTCGACCCGATTTTCAGTTTGCGCCACGCGGTGCGCCTGCAACCGGGAGCGACGGCTCGCATCACGTTTAATACTTTAATCGCGGGTACTCGAGAAGCCGTGCTGGAAATGGCAGACCGTTACCGCGACCAGAAATCCTTTGATCGCGGTCTGACCCTGGCGTGGACTCGGGCGCAGGTCGAACTGCATTTTCTGGGCATCGCCCCCGACGAGACGCACACCTTTCAGCGGCTTGCGAGCAATGCCTTGTACCTGAATAAAAGCTTGCGGGCGTCCAACGAGGTTTTGCTGCAAAATACGCTGGGGCAGTCGGGCTTGTGGCGTCACGGCATCTCTGGCGATCTGCCGATTGTGCTGGTGCGCATCGACGATGCCACCGACCTCGAGATCGTCCGCCAACTCTTAAGGGCGCACGAATACTGGCGTGCCAAACGCGTCAAAATTGATTTGGTGATTTTAAACGAACAAGCCACCTCGTACATGCAAGAACTGCAAGACGCCATTCTCGGTTTGGTGCGCTCGAGTCAAATGACCGCCCGCAGCGAGTACGCCGCCAACGGCAGTGTCTATACCTTGCGAGCCGATTTGCTTTCGAGCAGTGAACATGTTCAGTTGCGCAGCGTGGCAAGGGCGGTGCTTTTAAGCCATCAGGGCAGCTTGAGAGATCAAGTCGTGCGCACGCCGACCCTCGCGCCGTTGGCGGCAAGCCCAAGGTCGTTGATACCGCGCACCGTCTCGAGTGCCTTCTCCAACTTGGGCTTGAGGCTCAGCCGTCGCCCCGTCGGTTTGCCGCGCAGCAATTTGGTGCGCCGTCCCGACCTCGAGTTTTTCAATGGTTACGGCGGGTTTTCACCCGACGGTCTCGAGTACGTGATTGTGCTTCACGAAGACCTTTGGACGCCCGCACCCTGGATCAACGTGATTGCCAACCCAAACATTGGTTTTACCGTTTCCGAACTGGGCGCGGGTTACACCTGGACGCAGAACAGCCGCGAGAACAAACTCACACCCTGGTCAAACGATCCAGTCTCCGACCCGGTGGGCGAGGTGATCTATGTTCGTGACGAGGAAAGCTTCGAGGTTTTCAGTGCCACACCCTTACCGACCCGTGAATTTGGCAACACCTACACCGTGCGCCACGGTCAAGGCTACAGCACTTTTGCCCACGAAACCCACGGCTTGCAACTCGAGTTGACCCAATTTGTGCCAATCGATGACCCGGTCAAACTCTCGCGGTTAATCATCGAAAATAAGTCTGGCAAGCCGCGCAAACTCTCAATCACGGCGTACCTCGAGTGGGTGCTGGGCGTTCGGCGCGAAGCCAGCGCCCCGTACATCATCACCGAACAGGACGAGCAAACCAAAGCACTTTTTGCCCGCAATCCCTGGAGCGAAGAATTTGCCAACCGTACCGCCTTTGCCGATTTAATGGTGCAATGGCAAGCGGGCAAAACCATGCGTTTTACCTGTGATCGCACAGAATTTATTGGTCGTCACGGCAGCCTCGAGCACCCTGCGGCGCTACAAGCGGGCGCTAAACTCAGCGGCAGGGCTGGTGCGGGTTTTGACCCCTGCGCCGCGCTGCAAACCAGTATTGATCTTGGCATCAATGAGCGCATCGAGGTGGTCTTTGTGCTGGGCGAAACCGAAACTCGAGAATCGGCAACCCGTTTGATCGAACAGTACCGTCGGTCGGACATTGGCGCAATGCTCGAGCTGGTCAAACGCCACTGGCGGCAAACCCTCGAGCTGGTGCAGGTCAGTACACCAGACCACGCCATGAATCTTATGCTCAACCGTTGGTTGCCCTATCAAACGCTTTCTTCACGCATTTACGCCCGAACAGGCTTTTATCAGGCGGGCGGCGCGTTTGGTTTCCGCGACCAATTGCAAGACACGATGGCGCTGGCGGGCATCAAACCCGATCTGGCTCGGGCACAAATTTTACGCGCCGCCAGCCGGCAGTTTCTCGAGGGCGATGTGCAACACTGGTGGCATCCGCCCAGTGGACGCGGTGTGCGCACCCGCATCAGCGACGACCTGATCTGGTTGCCGTATGCAGTCTCGCATTACCTCGAGGTGACGGGGGATACCAGCATTCTCGACGAAACCGTCAATTTTATTGAGGGCGAACGTCTGCTGCCAGGGCATGAAGATTCGTACTTTAATCCAGCCGTCTCAGGCTTGCAGGCAACGGTCTTTGAACATTCTGCTCGAGCGCTCGATTACAGCCTGTCCCTCGGCGTTCACGGTCTGCCCCTGATCGGTTCTGGCGACTGGAACGACGGCATGAACCGCATCGGGCGCGAGGGAAAAGGCGAAAGCGTTTGGCTCGCCTGGTTTTTGCACACCAACCTGCAAGCCTGGGCGCAGCTTGCCGAAAGTCGCAATGAGACAGACCGCGCTCGAGTCTGGATTGAGCACGCCTTTAAGCTCAAAACCTCGCTCGAGGCACAAGCCTGGGACGGCGCTTGGTACAAACGCGCCTTTTACGACGATGGCACGCCGCTCGGCTCGAGCATCAACGATGAATGCCAGATTGATTCCATCGCTCAATCTTGGGCGGTTATTTCCGGCGCTGGCGATCCCACTCGAGCCGCAAGCGCCATGCAATCGGTGAATCAACACCTGGTCAAAACCGAACCTGGCATGGTCTTGCTGTTCGATCCACCGTTTGAAAACACCGAACACGACCCTGGTTACATCAAAGGTTATCTGCCTGGCGTGCGCGAGAACGGCGGTCAGTACACCCACGCCGCCGTCTGGTCGGTGATTGCCTTCGCCATGCTCGGAAACGGCAACAAAGCCTTCGAGCTGTTCTCGATGCTCAACCCCATCAACCACAACCACACGAAAAGCGATGTCGAACGCTACAAAGTCGAACCTTACGTTCTGGCAGCCGACGTTTACGGCACGCCCCCCAACCTCGGACGCGGCGGTTGGACTTGGTACACAGGCTCGAGCGGCTGGATGTACCGCGCCGGACTCGAGTCGATACTGGGATTGTTGCGGCGCGGCAACACCGTCACCATCAAGCCCTGCATTCCCGAAAATTGGAGCGAATACCAGATCAACATTATGTTTGGTTCGTCACGTTTTGAAATCAAAATCCAGAACCCGCAACACGTCAGCACCGGCGTTAAATTGCTCGAGCTAGACGGAAAAGCGCAACCTGACTCGAGCTTCGGGCTTGTTGACGATGGGTTGCCGCATCAAGTGCGGGTGGTGCTGGGCAGTTGAAACGATGTCATTTTGAGGTTGGGGTTTTTCCGAATGACTTTGATTCAATCAAAATTAAAGCTAAAAAGTCACCCCCTGCGAAAGTAGGGGGTCGCCGCTTGCGGCGGGGGGTCGTACAAAATGTAGTCGTCGAACCAGTGCTACACGACCCCTCCGTCTCGTCGCTACGCTCCTCACCACCTCCCCTACCTAACGGCAGGGGAGGACAAAAGCGTGACGTTTTGTTTGTTCTGGAAGACGAAATTGATTGCTTTAAACTTAATACCTTTACTGCATCCGCAGCACATAACCAACGTTGCGAATGGTTTGCAACAACCTGGGTTCGCCTTGCTCCTCGAGCTTTTGCCGCAACTGCGATACGAAAACTTCGACCACGTTGTCGTCGCCAAAGAATTCTTCGCCCCAAACCCGGTCGAGCA
>JANLWR010000491.1:0-2990 GCA_031364625.1 Deinococcales bacterium
CTTTATCCAAATCTTTACCCCGACCAACGGGAGTAAGGAAGATGTACCACATGCTGAAATGGCAGATTTGGAGCGACCCTGCCCGTCAGGTGCAGGTATTGGGTCAAGAAGCGTAGCGGAAAATCTAAAATGTAAGCATGAGGTACTTAGATTTCAAATTCTGAGCTGCCAGGGGTTTTCACCAACCCGTAAGCAATTGCCAACTTGGTCGCCTGGGTGCGGTTTTGAACACCGAACTTGCTGAACAACGAAGCCAGATGGTATTTCACGGTGTGATCGGTGATACTGAGCGTCCGAGCGATTTTTTTATTGGAATTTCCTTCAACCAACAATTCCAAAACCTCAGATTCGCGGGGAGACAGTTGAATGTCATGATGTTCTTTAACCTGAGCGACTTGGGTTGTTGGTACTTCTCGAGTGACTGGTACATTCAGCAAGGCATTTAAATGCGTCTTAAAGTCACCTTCAGCCATTTTTTCCCCAGCCTCAAACAACGCCTCAGCATTTTTTAAAACCTGACGAATTGCCGTGCGACGACTTGTTAAAGCATGAAGCTCACTCGTGCCGACAGAAACCATTGCCAGGTTGCGGTAACGATCACTCAAACCACAAATTTGAGCCGCCTGAGCAGTTGCCGCAGATTTAAACAACAAATCAACCATCATCTCGAGCAAACGAAACGTTGCATAACCGCAATCAATGTCGTGCAAAACCACAACCGCCTCGAGCCAAGTTTTGAGCGCCAATTGATGCTGAGCTTTAAGTTGTGCCACCTGCCCAATCCCAATGAGCGCCGTGGCTTGCCCTTGCAAGTAACCCAGCGAATCGAAAAGTGTTTTGCTTTGCTCAAACAACTTTAAAGCCTCCTCGAGCTTGTTCTTTTGAAGCCCTATCGCCGCCAAGCGGCAAATCGCGGTTGCCTGACCAATCAAATTGGTCGTGCCCCGAAACAGATTCAGACCGTCAGAAACCATTTGCTCTGCCTCGAGAACCTGCCCTCGAGCTAAAAATACGGCGCTGTAATGAATCCATAAGTACGCGGTTTTGAGCACAATCTTTTTTTGGTTGGCATTGCCGAGCGACTGCTCGAAGTACAATTCGGCACTGATCAAATCGTTTTTGGCATACGCCAAATTTGCCAGTTTAAAAAAAGCCGCACCAATAATCGTGGGGTTTTTGTGATACTGCCCAAATTCCAAAACGCTTTTAAACCACGATTCGGCAGCCGACCACAATCCTCGGTGCATGAACAACTCCCCAAGGTTTTGCCAGGCGTACACCAAATGCCCACTGGCTTTGTCGATGGTGGTGTTGGTTTGGCGAACAAAATTTTCCAACCAGACACAACCTTGCTTGTACTCGCCGCGCACCACCCAAAAAGAGGTCAGCAATGACGCCAGCCTGCAACCCAACTTGGGATCGTGCCGATCTGCCCAGCGCAGCACCGCATCGGCGTTGGCTTGTTCGATCACAAAACGTTTCAAAAAATTCAGTTGCTCTGGAGATTCTAGATTGCGATCCAAATACTCGATCAAATTCACAATCGTATTGGCAAAAACGCCCTGGTAATGCTCGAGTTCGCCCGTCTTTTTTAAAAACCGTACAATCACCGCTTTGGGAATGGTGTTCACGTTAAAACGCTTCAAAGCCGAATCGCCCGAGTTGCGAATCCAACGGCGTTCCTGCAAACGCAACAACGCCTGTTCTAAAACCGCATGACCCACTTCTGGCATGGTTGTCTCGAGGGTTTCAAAATAACTGCCACCGACAAACATGCTCAAGTGACACAAAACCAATTTGAAGCTGTCATCAAATTCGGTCCAAGTCCGCTCGAAGGTATCAAGCACCGACGTGTGCCGCAAGCCAGTGTCTGGCAGCACGGCACGCACATCCTCACCACGGCGAATTTCATGAAGCAACGCTTCGGGCAGCACCCGCAACATGTTCTCGGCAGCCAGTAAAATTGAGTGCGGCATTCCGTCCAACTCGAGGCAAATCTCCTGAATTTCTGAGGCGAACCGAGGCACGATGACAAGCGACGGCGCGACACTGTTGGCATAATCCACAAACAAACGGTACGCCGCACATTCCATCAAATCACTGGCGTTGCCGATCTGCGCCGGAACCTCGAGCGGCAGCAGTTCAATGCTTTCAAGATCAATGTTTTCGATGGCTTGATGACTCGAGATTAACACTTGCAGACCCTGACCTGAATCGAGCAGGTTTAGAACGTTTTTTAAATCGCTGGCAATCAAATGATCAAAATGGTCGAGCACCAACAACGCGGGTTGATCAATTTTTTCACCCAGCGTCTTCCAATCTTTGGCGGTTGGGTTGAGTAACAATTTCAACTGCTGCAAAAGCGTTTTAGGATTTAAAGCCTGACAATCCAGATGAAAACGCCTGTCTTTAAACCAAGTTGCCTGCGCACTCACCTCGAGACACAAACGCGTCGTACCCACGCCGTGACTGCCAAAAACGCTAATCACAGCCGTTTTTGCCCGCAACAACGACACCAGCAAGCTCGAGATGCTTTCCTGACCCCGAAACGGGACTGGATGGGCAGGGTTGAGGGTTAAGCTTTTGTTAGGCACGCATCACCAGGCAAGAAAGGATTGATCGAGACAGTATACGCTTTGTGATTTAGCCAAAAACAAGCTGTAACCCAAAAGCGCGGTTTTGCCCCGTTGTGGCTCGAGAATATGGCATTAGTAATGGGTCATTCCTGAAGCTTTAAGCTTTGTGATCCTTGAAAATCTGCTCGAGATTTTTCCGATTGTCCTATTCCTATCCCTAATTCTCACTTTTTTATGAACCAAAATCGAATGTTATATGTATCACTCATGGTCACAGTTTTGCTGACCATTGGCGATAATTTTGTAGGCATAGCATTAAAAACTCCCACAGCCATGCTCCCCGTATGGATTGTGGTTGTATTCATTTTGAATATTGCCAACCGTTATCTAACAACTTGGTTGATTATTCAGCAC
>JANLWR010000503.1:0-1571 GCA_031364625.1 Deinococcales bacterium
TGGCGCGGCACGATTTTGCGCATCGGTGAAAAATTTGGTTTTATCACCGCCCAAAATGGCGAAGTGGTTTACTTCCAACCTTCCAATCTGGCAATTCTGACCGACCTCAGTCGCGGTGTCGAAGTGATTTTCAAACGCTTCCCGCCCGCCAAAGGGGCGCAGGCGGCTCGAGCCGAAGATGTTTTCGTGGTCAATGCGACCGCCACTGGACGGCTTGAAAGCGTTAACAAAAAGGCGGGTTGGGGTTTGGTGAAACTGGATTGCCACAACGGTTTAAGCCAGCGCTTGGTGGTGCTTGGCATTCGCAGCAACGATTTTAGCAAAGGCAAGCAAATCTCGTTTCGGATTATGCTGAATAACCGTGGTCCAATAGGCATCAGTCCGTCGTTGTTGCTCGAGTCTGAGATGTCAATGCCAGTTCAACATCAGGTGACTGCAAACCTGGCGCAGTTGGCTGCGGTTTAAGGATATTAAGACCCAACGCTCGATATCAATATTATCGGATCAGCACAATCTCGAGATGCCTTTCATAAAAAATGCACAAACAACAAAAGTGTTCTTGGGGCTACAAATTTTATTGATTTTTGTCCTTACACTTTCGGCAATCGTTAAAAAAGTGAAATAATGACGTGAAGACTTTATTTTTTTGATACGGTTTATTGAGGTCTATCCCATTCCCAAATTTGATTCAAAGTTAGAACGCTCGAAATTCGTCAGCCAAAAATATTTTCAAGCAAACTTGCTTAGATTTGGATTCCATATGAAACCTATTGTTATGACATGTTTAGGTTTGATGGTGGGTGTGCTGTCCGCCTGCGGTTCACAAACTCCACCACCAGCATCAACAGGTGCTTATGTCATCACGGTCAGCACCAACCCGAGCGACACCGTTGCGACCCTCGAGAGTCTCTATCAAGCCAAAGCAGAGGTTTTTCGTCCCGAATCGGGCTTTGCAGTTTTAAGTACCGACAACGCAACCCAAGCGGCAGGAGTCCGGGCGGTAGAAGTTAATCTTAACGCCTTGACCGCTCCAGAAAACAGCGTTGATGCCAGTGGCACAGCCGCTTGGAGCAGTGGTTCGGCAACTTGGAGCAGTGGTTGGAATTCGTGGGTCAGCGGTTGGAACTCTTGGGTCAGCGGCGATACCCTGCCGGGTTTACCTACCGAAAACAATGCGGTCTTCAATTCGATTGGCTTGCCCCAAGCCCACGCCCTAAGCCGAAAATTTGGCGAAGGTATTAAAGTCGCCATTATTGACACGGGCGTCGATTTGCAACACCCAGGCATCAAAGACCGTCTGAGCGACAAGAGCGAATGGAAAGATTTTGTGGACAACGATAAAATCCCGCAAGATGAACCAGGCAAAGGCGCTCAACCAGGCAAAGCTTACGGTCACGGAACGGCTGTGGTAGGCATTATTTTGCAAATCGCCCCCAAAGCCACGATCCTGCCGTTACGTGCCCTCACACCAAACGGTGGTGGCGATCTAAGCAACGTGATTAAAGCCATCGATTACGCCATCGAGCGCGGTGCTTTAATCATTAACCTATCACGGGGATCAAACATTTCCG
>JANLWR010000506.1:0-1964 GCA_031364625.1 Deinococcales bacterium
TTAGTCACAAAATTTTCAAAATGCACTTGACCAATTCGCCCTGATTCTTGGTTTTTATTTTGTTTTGGAAATCCAAATTCACTCATATTGTTTTTGAAAACCAAACCTTCAGGTTTGCCCCGTTCCTTGGAGAATTATACCGCAGAAGCAAATCCCTCGAGCCTCCAATGGTATGACGAGCACAAGCCAAGCACAAACCGTTTGGAACTCACTTTTTAGCTACTCGAGCATTCTTACGGACAAGATCAAACTCTGCCACAACTTCTTCTAAATCTTTCCTGTAAAACCTTGCGCGTCAAGAACAGCTTGAAGTCGTTCGGCGCTGGTCTGAAAAGCCTGAACTTGAGCTTCAACTGCCTGATCTGCCAAAATCAATTTCATGTTTTTGAACGGCGTTTTTTGACATCACTCAACAATTGCGGGTGATTTTCAGTGTAACGACCCGCCAAAATATCGGCTTGTCCTTGTTTAACTGCCGCTTTAATCGCCTCGAGTTGCGTGTCTGGCAGGGTTTCGGTTTTGTAAAGCAAACGCAACGCCGCCCGAATCACTTCGCTCGAGGATTGATACATGCCGCTTTTCACAAGGTCTTCAACCCAAACCTCGAGTTCTTTGGTCAATGAAACGTTCATGGTGTTTATGCTAGTGCAACTCGCGGCTGGTGTCAAAGTTTGTTATTCTTAATTATTCTCTCGAGCGTAAATCGTAGCGTTCAATCATGGCGCGAACCACACCGTTCGTCCAACCAAACCCGTCTTGCGCGGGGTACTCTCCCCCTCCAGCCTCGAGTTGCGTGTTTTCGACGTTGTACTTTTCCATCAAACGCCCCGTGCGTTTCCAGACTTGCTCGGCAATTCGCACAAAACGCGTGGCAATCTCTTGTGCAAGGTCGTGAAAGCCGTAATGCTCGAGTCCAAGGCAGGCAATCCATTGCAGCGGCGCCCAACCGTTCGGGGCGTCCCATTGTTCTCCTGCGTGAAGAAGGGTCGTAATCAGTCCGCCGTCCTTCAAAAAGTTCTTCTCGAGATTCGCCGCGACCCGTGCGGCTTGGGCGGGTGTGGCAAGTCCAAAATACAACGGGAACATGCCCGCCAGCGTCCAGCTTTGACTGCGAGTACCCGTTTGATGATTAATGTCAAAAAACCAGCCGTGCGTTTCATCCCAGCAATGCTCGAGAATCGTGGTTTTACGGATTTTTGCGGCTTGGATGTAAGTGTCATCCTGAAGCCAGATTCCAAGCTGCATCTCGAGGTGGTACAAAATGCAGTTTAAGTCAATGGGTGCAAAGTCGGTGGTGTGAATGCTGCCCAAGCCAGTCGCGCCAAACCAACGGCTCGAGAAATCCCAACCACTTTCGGCGGCGGCTCGAAGTTCGCGCCCGAGCGTCAAGTGATCTGGATTGGCGTGCATCAATTCCACATCCTCGAGATACGATTCCTCGCGGGGCGCATTTTTGGCGTCCCAGTAGCGGTTGAGGCTTGCACCGTTTGGCAGTTTCACGCTGCGGGCGGTCATAAAAAATTCGTACTCGCGTTTTAAAGCGGGCAAAAACGGTTTGATCGCATCCGTTCCAAATTCGTGTTCGATCATCTCGAGCATCAATACAAAAACTGGTGGCTGCGAACGTGACAAATAATAGGTGCGGCAACCGTTCGGAATAAAACCGTAACGGTCTATGATGCTCGAGAAATTCCCCACCAGCGCAAGCAACAATTCTTTTCGCCCCGCGATTTGAATGCCGAGCATCGAAAAGTACGTGTCCCAATAGTACATTTCTTGAAAACGCCCGCCAGGAACAACCGAGGTCTCAATCAGTGCCAGCAGGCTCGAGTCGGGATGAGGGACTACCGCTGGACGGTCGTGCAACGACCACAGGGCATCAATATGCGCCTCGAGACTGGGTTGAGGAGTTATTACGAGGTTTGAGGTTTGTGGCAGGTCAAAATGGCTTTGAACAAACTCGA
>JANLWR010000521.1:0-2975 GCA_031364625.1 Deinococcales bacterium
GGGTTGATTCCCGCGTAAGGCATTGCACCGTGTGCCTGCTTGCCGTGAAAGCGAACAGCCACCCGAATGCCACCGCGTTGCCAGAGACAAAGTTCGTTCTCTTCGGGTTCGCAAATGATTGCACCGTCGGCAGGAAATCCGTCATCTCGAGTTGCCCAACCGTCTGCGACCATGCGTTTGATGCCGGTCATCATGCCTTCTTCGTCACATGGAATCAACAAACGTACTTTGCCTGTTAAATCTCGAGCATGGTTCTGAACAGTTGTGAGCGCGACGATTGCCGCCGCCAAACCACCTTTCATGTCTGCCGAGCCGCGTCCCCACAAGCAACCATCCGCAATGTCACCAGAGAACGGATCACGATTCCAAGCGCTGTGTTCACCTTCAAACACGACATCGGTATGCCCCTCGAGTAGCAAAAGCTTGCCAGGTTTTCCCGAGTCCCATTCGACCATTAAATTCTGGCGTTTTGGCGCGACCTCGACAACTCGAGTTTCAAAACCTTCACGCTCGAGGTACTGCACTAAAAACTTGACCACATCGGCTTCATAAGGTCGCCCTGGAGCAGCAACGGAATCGATTTGCACAAGTTGCTGCGCCAGCCGCACAACCTCGTCACCGTTCACCAAGTCTGCCAGTTGCGCCGCTCGAGTTTCAATCATAATCATCAGCATAATGGCTTGAGATTCAAACTTCACGCCTCACCTCGGGTATGCTGCAAAGCGTGGAATATGACGCCTTAATTGTTGGTGGTGGACACAACGCGCTGACCAGTGCGGGTTATCTTGCCAAAGCGGGTTTTAAAGTGGCGGTCTTTGAACGCCGTGACGTGATTGGTGGTGCGGTCTGCACCCAAGACGATATTTTTCCTGGGTACAAAGTCGATGTCGGCAGCGGCGTTCACATCATGATTCATTTGACGCCCGTCGTAAAAGACTTGGAACTCGAGAAACACGGTTTGCAATACGTGGACATGGACCCCATCGCCTATCAACCGCTCGAGGGTGGCGGCGGTTTTGGCTTGTACCGCGACCTCGAGAAAACCTGTGAGAGCATTGCGGCAGTCAGCCCGAAAGACGCGATTGCCTACCGTGCCTTTGTTAAAAGTTGGGATGGTTTCGCGGATAAACTGTTTAAAGCCTTCCAACTGCCGCCCAACCCCGCCAACCTTGCCAGAAGTTTTGTCTCGAGCGTCAAACCCGACATTGACATGCTGCGCGGTGTGATTCAATCTTACGGGCATTACATCAAAGCCAATTTCGAGCATCCCCAGGTGCGCAGTGCACTCGCGTGGCTGGCGGCGCAATCGGGTCCAGCCCCAGCCGAAATCGGTTCGGGCGGGTTTTTGATGTGGCACGCGGTGCTGCACAAGTACGGCGCAAAACGAGCCGTCGGCGGTTCTGGCGCGTTGACGGTCGCCATGAAAAAATCGATTGAAGCCAACGGTGGCGATGTTTTCCTGAACGCACCTGTGGCAAAAATCGAACTCGAGAATGGTGCGGCAAGAAAAGTGATTCTCGAGGATGGACGGGTGTTTAGCGGTCGCGTGGTGATTTCTGGGGCGCACGTGCAAACCACACTCCTTGATCTGGTGGGTAAGGATTACCTGCCCAGCAAACTCGAGTGGAAAGTTCAGCATTTGCGGGTCGGCAACGGTTTTGGGCTTATTCACCGCCTTGCAACTTCGGCACTGCCCGAATACCCTGGCGCTGACCCAGCCGCCACCAACGGAATGCAACTTTTATGCCCCAGTTTTGACTACCTCGAGCAAGCCTTCAGGGATTATGACAACGGCATTCCAAGCCGTAACCCTTGCGCCCTGGGCATGACGTTCTCTGGGCTTGATCCAAGCCTCGCGCCAGCCGGTAAACACTTGGTGTACCTCTGGGGGCAGTATTACCCTTACGAGCGCAGTGACGGCGGAATTTGGGACAAAGACGCGGAACTCGAGGAGGGCGCAAAACTCGAGGAAGTCATGTTTAAATACGCGCCGAACATGCGCGGCAAAATTGAGCAACGCTTCACCCAAAGCCCGCTCGACCTCGAGAAGCGCATTGGACTGCGCAAAGGCAACGTCATGCACCTCGAGATGAGTTTTGACCAGATGTTCATGCTGCGCCCGCTGCCCGAACTCTCGGGCTATCGCACCCCCATTCCAGGCTTGTACCTGTGCGGCGCGAGCACCCACCCGGGCGGCGGGGTGTTTGCCGCCAGTGGACGCAGTGCCGCGCTTGTGGCGATGCACGACCTCGAGGGTGGGTTTTACGGGAAGGCGAAAAAATGGCTCGAGGGGGCATTGGGACGCTCGAGTTAAAAGATGCTGAAAGAATCTCTGAGGTTGGCATGTAGCCACTTTAATTTTATGGGTTGCGTCAAGAGTCTTTGAGATTTTTAGTTTGTTCAGACCAAGTTTTGAAACTCACTGCGTAAGGTCAGTTATACTGTGACGAATGGATATTATTTCAATTATTCGTGACCCAGCTTGGCAAGCAGTCGGTGTGCTCGTTGCCATTTTACTTTTTGGAATACCTGCGTTAAATAGTAGATTTCGGAAAGAGCGTTCACTTCGTTATCAAATTACAAAAGATGAACCGATCAAAATAACAAAAAATGCCCCAAGTAATATAGAAATTAAAGTATCTGGAAATATTGTTAATAACTTAATTGTTTCTACAATCACATTATTAAATGATGGCGTGCAACCGATAAAAGCAGCAGATTTTGATAAAGATATTAAAATTAATATTAAAAATGAAGTAACTATTATAGGAGAAGTACGAATTGTAAGCAATCCTGAATCTTTAGCTTCACACATTAGCTTTTCAATTGTAGATAATGATATATTTATTAAACCTTTTTTATTAAATCAAAAAGACGAGATAAAAGTTTTTATTACAACAAGTGATAAAGTCCCCGAAATATATATATTAACTAGGATTGCAGGAGTAAAAGAAATTAAATTTATTGAAAATAAA
>JANLWR010000523.1:0-4812 GCA_031364625.1 Deinococcales bacterium
AACAAATGGCATCAACGCCCCGTTTTACCGCATAATACGTTCATGTCATTGTGCCTGTATTTGTTAACCCAACCACATGCACAAGTGGACAGCAGACATTTTGACCTTTTGCCAACCCGTCCAACGTACTTACTGATTTACCTGGCATACCGCAACGAATGGGTTTCTCGAGAATCTTTGGCAGGATTGTTCTGGACGGACAGCGCTGAAGAAGAAGCCCGTCATAATCTCAGAATCACCTTGCACCGTGCCAAACAACTGCCTTGGGCTGAAACCCTCGAGGTTGAACGTGGGCGGGTGCGGTTTATAGTTCAGACCGATGTTAAATTGTTTCGCGCCGCGATTGGGCAGGGACATTGGCAGGAAGCCGCCCAACTGCATCAAAACGCGTTCCTCGAGCATCTGCCATTGCAAGACATTGGGGCTTTTGAGACCTGGATTGAACTTGAACGACACGATTTATTAGGTGCTTACCAAAATGCAGCCCTCGAGTACAGCAAAGTTTTACAGCAACAAGACAACCACAAGGCAGCAACAGACTTGCTTGCCGAACTCTTAAAGCATGACCTTTTGGTTGAAGACGTAGTTCAAGCTTTTATTCGTTCGGCGTATCTGTCGGGGCAGCGCGAGGCTGGAATCAAAATGTTTGAACGGTTTGCAAGCGAATTGCAAACCGAATTGGGTTTAGAACCCATGCAGGCAACCCTGGATTTAATCCAGCACTTGCGTCAATCTTTGCCACTCGAGGTGAAACTCGCCCCAACAAGCCATAAAATCCCGCTCGAGGTTTTAAAACCACAGCGTTTGATTGGACGCGAAGCCGAGCAAGCAGCACTGTTGAACTCGAGATTAGCATTGGTCAGCGGCGAACCTGGCGTTGGCAAAACGCGGTTGTTGCAAGATGTTTTCCCAGAAGCTGCCTTTGTGCACTGCCATCAAGGACTGGAAAATATTGCGTATTACCCCGTGCTTGAATACCTCAAAGCAAACCTCGAGTCCCTGCCCGAACTGGGCGCGTACAAAGACGATCTTGCACGTTTGATTCCCGAAATCAGTCCAGAACACAACCCAGCCCCAGCCGAACCCATCAGTGCCAAATCGCGTTTGCTCGAGGCTTTCGCTCGAGCTTTAGAACCTGCAAAAAGAATCATCTTCGATGATCTTCAATGGGCAGATGAAGCCACGCTCGAGTTGCTGCTTTACCTTGGGCATCGGGGGCAATCGCTGGTTGCGGCGTACCGCAGCAATGAAATCAACCCAGCACTCGGTAAAACCTTGGCGGCACTGCGCGAACAAGATGTAAACCAAATTGCGCTCAAACCGCTTTCCCCACAAACGATTCAAGCCTTGCTTGCCGATTTGATTGGCACAACAACAGGACCGACGCTTTTTTCACAGTGGTTGCACCAAAAATCTGGTGGCAATCCGTTCTTTGCGCTCGAGACTTTAAAAGCCTTGTTTGAAAATGGAATTTTGCAACAACACGGCAACCAATGGCAGACCAACTTAGACGACATCACCCAAGATTATTCCGAAATCAAAGTGCCAACCAAAATACTCGAGATGGTCAGGCAGCGGGTCAATCACCTGTCCGAAGCCAGCATTCGGGTCTTGCAGGCTGCCAGTGTGATCGGTCAAGGTTTTGATGCAAGTACCCTCTCGAGCATGATTGGTTTGTCTTCCTGGGCGGTGCTTGACGGTTTAGAGGAAGCCGAACACGGTGGCTTGCTCGAGCAAAACCGTTTTGCCCATGATCTGGTACGGCAAAGTGTTTACAATGCCATACCCGATTTGCGCTGCAAGATGCTGCACGCCCAAGCCGCCGAAACGCTGGCTAAACTTGCCGAATCCAGCCGCGTGGCAGAGCATTATCACCGTGCTGACCAGCCGACACAAGCCATGACGTACTGGTTGAAAGCCGCGAACGAATACTGCCTGAAAGGTCTGCAAACCCAAGCCCTGGGCTTGCTCGAGCGAATCCCACAAAACCCTGAAGTGGTGACCTTAACAGTCGAAGCCTTGGACGAATTGGGACGCTTTGAAGAGGCTCTGGAGACCGTGCAGCAAACCAATACACAAGATTTTAACCCTGTTCAAAAAGCCAGGTTGTTGCACATGCAGATTGACGCATTGATTGGGCTTGGACAAATTGACCGAGCCAGACAAATCAACGATGCGAATGAACATGTCTGGAATCAACTCGAGCCTGAACGTGACCAGCGCACGTTTTTATTAACCCAAAGCAAGTTGGCAGCCCATTTGGGCGAATCCCAAAAAGTCATTGATCTGCTTTTGCCACTTCTCGAGGGTCAACCATCACAAGATGCGTCTCAGGTTGTGATTGTCACCAGTTTGGGGGTTGGTTACGACGAATTGGGAGACATTGAAAAAGGCGCGAAATTACACCACCGAGCACTTGACTTGGCAAGACAACTTGGAGCACGACACCTGCAAGTTGATGTGGTGCTCAATTTGGTGTGGTCAGCTACAGAATTATCCAAAATTCAAAACTCTCAGACCCCAATCGTACAAGCCATGTCCCTTGGCGAAGAAGCCCTGGCATTTGGTGAATACGCAGGCAGTGAAGTTTTAAGAAACAACCTGGCGTACATCTACCAAGAGCTTGAACAATTTGAGCTTGCCGTCACACACTACGAATTCCTCGCCAAACAAGCCCACGATCCCACCCTGCGGTGTATCGCTTGGGCGAGGCTGCCGAAATTGTATGCAAAACTGACACGCGAACACGAAATTCCAGAGGCGCTCGAGAAGGCGATGCTCGAGGTTGACCAAACCCAAATGTACCTTGCCCATGCCATGGTCTTAATCGCCACCCTGAATTACGGCAGCCAAAGCCAAATAGCGCACATGCTGACGTACCAAAAAGACCAAACTTTAGACCCTTGGATGCAAGAATCCTTAGACCGGGCTTTAAGCGATTACAAGCTGAGACGATCAAGTAACGATACTTCGCTAACCTAGCGGCATGAATAAAACCAAACCCCTTAGAAGCTTTATTCTATGGGTCAATCAAAGCCCAGACCAAACTCGAGTAGACAGGCTCAAAAACCCAAACCTCGAGCCTGTGTTTGTGATTCAAGATTTAAAAACGGGTCAATTGCACGGGTTTAAAACCCGTGAAGAACTTCTGACTTACCTCGAGCAACCCTGGGAACGCGGTTTGCGCTAAGGGTTTGTGACCTTGTGCTGTCATGAACAGCATTCACGGATACGTGCTTGAAGTATCTCGAGCAAATTCAAGCGTGTATGACAGGTGCTTTGATGCTGAGACGATGGTGTAACGATTTATTTTTAAGCTCTGTAACGACATTCTCAAACATCAAGCTGGATTGGCAACACGATTAAGTCCGTGCCTTCTAACGAAAAGGAGAACGTATGAAACCGCAACTATTGGGCAGAAGTTTTCAAATTATTTCCCTGTTGGTCTTTTTGATCGTGGGTTGTGACCAACCAGCACCTCCGCCGTCCACAGGTGGTCCAAGTTTTACCATCAACAGTCCGCTCGAGAATTCCAGTATTGGCGGAACAACATTTTTTTCGGTTCAGCCACAAGACCCTGGCAGCGTTGCCAGCGTTGCGTTTAAAGCGGGTGGCAAAGATTTGGGTACAGACACCACCGCCACCAATGGTTTTAAAGTCTTTCTGAATTCCAAAGATTACCCCGCAGGCGCATTAACGCTCGAGGCAAAAACCACTGGCACAGACGGCAAAACCAACACCAAGACCATGACCGTGCAAAACGTCCTAACCCCACCCTCGAGCGGCACGGTCAGCACCCAAGGCGTGGTGCTGGGAACAACCGAAAGCAACGGTTCGGTTTCGACCTTAACCATTCCACCTGGTGTGGCAGATGGGGCAAATGTCAGTTTTACCTCTAAAACCCAAGCCGAGGTCAAAGCCAGCACTGGCGTGGATTATGACGCGCTGGGCGTGACCTTTCTGGGCGCACAAGAGATAAACTCGAGCCAAGCCTTAAATACGCCTTTGGGTGTGACTTCGGGCGGTTATGCTCCCAAAGTGCAACCAGGGCAAGCCGTGGTCAATTACCGTATTGCCCCAGATGCCGATGGTGATGGTAAAGGCGAACTGGTGGTGGTCAACACTGCCAGCGTGACACCAGGCGGTGATGTTATTTCTGACCCAGTACCACAAATTCAGTTGGGTCAGGTTGTTCTGAAGTCTCGAGAGAAAGTAACCAAGATTAATTCTGTCACTGAACAAACCCTGTCTGGAATGCCAGGAACTTTGATTGAGATTAGCGCCAGTGGTTTCAACCCGTATTCATCACAGGGCAACATTGCAACTTTTCGTTCTGTTGCCTCAGGTGCAGAATTGTCAATGCCAGTATTTGTTTTGCCTGACTTCAACAATTCAAGTGCTCAAATCGTTACATTGATTATTCCACCTTTACCTCCAGGCAGCACTGTTTTAAACCTGAAAAACTCGAGCACTGGCTCGCAAATAAATAACATCAACGTTAACATTGAAGCCCTTCCTTTAGGCAATTTGAGCGGTGCTTTAGATAGGATTAATGATAGCTTGACTCGTTTGATCTCAGATCTGACAGTTCTCAGAGATAGCATCAATATTCCTGTTCTCGAGATTAGAAAACAGTATCGAGACCTGGTATCAAATGCCATAGCACCAATAACGCGCACCCGATTTCGCTTTTCACAGTTTGCCTTGGTTCTGCAAACAATTCCTGCTGGTGAAGCACATGACAAAATTAATCAAATGATGGCTGAATTGGCTGCTGTTCTGGATAACCTACCTACTCAAGCTTTGAAACAG
>JANLWR010000532.1:0-6432 GCA_031364625.1 Deinococcales bacterium
AAGGTTTTTAAGACCGCGTCGCGTTGCGCGTGCGAACCGCCAAATTCGTGAATCCGCCGCCTGATTGGGAATAAATGCTCGATCACGCCTCCGTAATTCCCGCGTCCAAACTCGAGAATGGCTTTGCAGACGGGCAACCCAATTTCGCGGGTCATGGCGACGTTGTTCATGCGAGGGTTTGGGTTGCTTTTAAGCCATTGTTCACGGCTTTCTATCAATGTTTGCGCCTCGAGTTCAAGACCCGCACCCACAAACGCCATTGTCATATGCATGTCGTTGAAAGCATAAAATGCGGGTTCGGTCTTGTGCAGCCAGCGACTCGCCACCGCTTTAAAGCGCTGGAGTTCGCTGTGACCCTCGAGTTTTAAACGCCACAACAACGCGCTGGCATCGAGCAATTCCAATGCCAAGTCACCGTTACCTGAAGTGAAAAGTGCCGTGTCAAAAATCTCGAGCACCCGCGCAATATTGCCCGCCTCGAGCGCAAAAAGTGCGTAATGCCACCAGTTGTGAATCAAAAAATAATTGCCAGTCGTCCAGTCATCCGCTCGAGCATCGTAATAACCCATTCCATCATCAAAACGCCCAGTCTCTTCAAAGGTATGCCCCACCGCATGAAGCGCCCAAACGTCTTTGGCGTTGCGTTGCACCGCGTCCAAACCCAACTCGAGCGCCCGGTCATGCTGATGGCATTCCTCGAGTCCAAACGCCAGCATCCCAAGCACGTTCGAGTAGTTTGGATCATCTTCAGACCAGGCGACAATCGCTTGCCCGGGACGGTCACGCAGCATTCTCGAATTGCCCGTAAAAAAATCGATTTGATGCCCAACCCCAAGCGCCAGCAAATCCCGTGGATGCGAAATGGTAATTTCCTCTAAGATGCGTCCCGCACCAAAAAAATCACCCTCGAGCAAGGATTCGGCGGCGGCAAGATGCAGGCGCTCTCGAGGCTCGAGCGTGACGGGTTGCTTGAAAGCCAAGAACGATTCTCGAGCGGCTTGGGCATCGGTTGGTTCTGTACCGAGCACGCCAATGTAGGCTTGTAACGCCCGCACCAGTACAAAATTGGGGTCGGCTTCAAGCGCCAAATTGATCTCGTCGAGAATCGAACCGTTAAAGTACAAAAAGCAATCAAGTGCGGTGTCAAAATACGCGACCGCACTCGAGTTTGCGGCACTTGTCAGGTTGCCTTGTCGGTCTTTGATCATTCACCATTATTACGCCGTAAAGCTCAAACCATCAAGTCCTAAAGTTGAGGTACGTTCTGAATTTGGAAGCTTGGAACTTGGCTTGAATCCCAAACTCGAGCTTCATGCTGCAACCAGACGCCAGTCAAACCTTCTACTTTATCCGAGCACAAACAACACTGAATTCGTGCTCGAGTTTCCAAAATCCGAGTAAACGTATATACTCATTGTAGATACGGAGGTTTATCATGACCATGACCAAAGTTTTTAAAAGTGGCAACTCGCAAGCGGTACGCATCCCTAAAGAATTTCAACTCGACATTGAAGATGTCGAAATTTTACGTCAAGGCGACGATCTGATTATTCGCAAACCACACCGTAATGCCACTATTCTTTGGGATATTCTAACCAGCTTTCCAGATGATTTTTTTAAAGATGGACGTACTCAAGAACCATTTGAAGAACGAGAAGAAATGTGATTCGGTACTTACTAGACACAAATATCTGCATCTACATCAACAAACGTCGTCCTCCACAAGTACTCGAGCGCTTAGAAAATATCAATCTTAATGAGATTGGTATCTCGAGCATCACACGTTACGAAATGATGTTCGGCGCACTCAAAAGCCAACAACAAGAACGTGCCCTACAAGAACTCGAGCGACTTTGCAGCACATTCCCACCAATCACATTCGATAGCAAAGCCGCAGGTCATGCCAGTCAGATTCGGTTTTTACTGCAAAAACAGGGAACTCCAATTGGACCCAATGATGTTTTGATCGCAGGTCAAGCCCTCAGTCTGAACGCCATTCTGGTCACGAACAACACCCGTGAATTCTCGAGAATTAAAGGCTTAAAGCTCGAGAATTGGGTTGAAGGTTCAACTTGAAAATACTTTTTTGCAAATTTTGAAGCTATTCTCTAGTTTAAAATAGAATTTTAAACTAGATTAAATGAGTTTAAAGTGTTTTTTATAATTTTTGATTTCATTAAACTTATTTCTATGTTTGTTTTAATTTTTAGGATGATAAAAAATTTAGTTAAAGGTATTTTTCGTATTTCACAAATATTATGATTCAAAAAATTGTAACCTAAAGACAGAAGTGAAATTGGCAGCTTATGATAGAATATTAGTATTCTATGAGAAAAAATGATGCCCCAACCGCCTACTGGTTTGTTTTTATGTTGTCCACAAGTGTACTGAGCGCCTGCGGTAATACCAATCAACCTGAATTACCTCCAGGACCCTACGCCATCACCATCAAAACCAGCCTAAATGACACCGCCGCCTTGCTGGAGCAGCGTTATCAAGCCACAGTCTCAGCCTTTCATCCAGAATCAGGCTTTGCCATCCTTGGCAGCGATAAGGCAGCCCAAGGCGCAGAGGTACGAGCCATCGAAGCCGACAAGAATGCGCTGGTTCCACCCGAAATCAGCAACCCCAACATTGGCGCTGGAACGGGTTGGGGCGGGGGTCAAATCGATTTGGGCAACCCTGGCGCCGGCGGTGACGTAAGTACAGCCAACAATGGTCAACACACCCTCAGAGCAGAACCAGGCGTCTCGAGCAGTGGTTGGAATTCTTGGGTCAGCGGCTGGAACTCTTGGGTCAGCGGCAACGCGATACCGGGCGCACCCACTGAAAACAGCGAGGTCTACAAATCCATTGGTTTGTCACAAGCCCATCAAATCAGCAAAAAATTTGGTGAGGGCGTTACCGTCGCGGTCATCGACACTGGCGTGGACTTAAACCACTCGGGCATTAAAAACCATCTCAGCCCTGCCGCCGACTGGCGCGACTTTGTTGACAATGACAACCTGCCACAAGACGAAACTGGAACCGCAAATGGAACACCACCAGCCGCCGCTTACGGTCATGGTACTGCCGTGGCTGGCATCGTTTTACAAATTGCTCCCAAAGCCACCATTTTACCCTTGCGGGTTTTAACCCCAAGCGGTGGCGGCGACCTGACCGACGTGATCAAAGCCATCGATTACGCCATCGAAAAAGGTGCGCTGGTCATTAACCTATCTTTGGGATCAACCAAAAATGATGTGGCGCTCGAGACAGAATTAACTTACGCAAAATCCAAAGGCGTGTACGTGATCGCCTCGGCGGGCAACAATGGCTTACTCGATAAAGGCGATTACCCAGCCGCACTTTCTGAACGCAAAGACAATGAACTAAACGTTGCCGGTTCGACTTACGGAATTGGCAGCATCAATACCGCCGAAGCACTCTCGAGCTTTACCGCACGCGGCAATGGAATTTCGGCGTTTGCCCCTGGCGAAAAAATTTATAGTTTTTATCCCAACAATCGTGTGGCTTACGCCACCGGTACGTCATTTGCCACGCCCTTGGTTTCGGGAGCTTTGGCACTGGCAGCCTCGGAATTACCAGATCAAACAAATCGATCAAAACTTGGACAGGTTTTTGAAGGCAGCCTCGAAGGGTCACGTATTTTTAAAAAGTATTACGATGGTCAACCCGACCAACGTTGGCTTTACGGAAATGGTGTACTCGACGTGCAACGTCTTATCCTCAGTTTGCCAGGTTGGAACATGGCTGGGGCAATCAGCCAAACCAATTTGTTATCCAACCCTGGATTTGAAGCCGGTCCAACCGACACCAACTGGGTTTTACAAGATGCCGCCATTGTCCAAACCGAAGCCCGAACTGGCAATTATGCCCTGGCTTTCTTGCCTACTTTAAAGCAGTACACCACCAATTATGTACCAGGATTAAAACCCAATACCACTTATACTTTTATTGCCTATTTCAAAACAAGTTCGCCAGACGACCTTTTTTGCATGACTGTCAACAGTTTTACGGCTGATCCCGTGATTGAAGGTTACGCCGTTTCATGCAAACAAGCTCAAACGTACACGTTGATGTCCATTCGATTCACAACCGATGCCACACATACCGATATTGTCGTTTACGCGCATATCAATGGCAGTCCCAGTACAGGAACTGTAGGTGCAGCTTACATGGATGACACGATGGTAATTGAAACACCTTAAAGTGTGATGCTCGAGAATTTGCTTGGCTGCTCGGGTGTTTGATGTTTGAACGGCTCGAATTACGTCAATTCAACCGCACTGCCGAATTTTTTGAGCTTTGTTTCTGGTTCAAACAGCAACACCTGAACTTTTGGCAGGGCTGCAAAGGCTTCAACAATCAAGGGTCTGACCAAATTCCAGTCCAAACCTCCAAGTCCTGCGCCAAGCATTGGAATGGCGATGCTTTGAATCTCGAGCACTTGGATTTGGTGAATCAAATCTGTTAAACCAGCGCTGATGTACTCGAGTTTTGAAGGATGCCGCCAGTGTTTTTTGGTCGGGAAATTGACGATGTAACGCGGAAATTCAGTTGAACCGCAGTCGAAAACAAACATTGTCCCAACACGCACTTGATCTTGCTTGCAGGATTTGACGTAAGCCGTGAAATTGCTTGGATAAAGGGCTTTAAACTGCAACGCCAAACCTTTGCCCATCACGCCAACCGTGTTGACAGGGTTCACCAAAGCCGTCACGCTCGAGCGGAGCAAATCACCTTGAACAGATTCAATCACGGTCGTCCTCAAATGCCCATCAATTCTTATTTTGAATCCAAGCAATCGTCTTGCTCGCCAGGGCATCAAACGCCCTCACCGACAATGCCAGATGCTCCTCGAGCGTGTCCTCGATTTTGTTATGACTGATCCCGCGCAGGCTTTGCACGAACATCATGACGGTGGGAATGCCCGCCCTGGAAATCTCGGCGGCATCGTGCAGTGGTCCACTGGGCAGTTTATGGCTTGTACCGCACGTCTCGAGAATCGCGGCATCGCACAGCGCGATCAACTCTGGATGAAAAGCAATTGGTTCAATGTCCCAAATTTTATTCCATTCAACTGTCACGTTTTCCTCGAGCGCGAACCGCTCAGAGGCTTCTCGAGCTTCCGTGTTCATTTGCGCCAGAATTTCGGCGCTTAAATCGCGTTGATCGAGCGTCATTTCGCAGCGTCCAACCACGGCGGTCACAATGCCCGGAAAGGTTTTGACGCTGCCAACCGTGCAAACCGCGTCGCTGTGTTTTTTGGCAATTTCCCGAATCTCGAGGCTCAGTTTGGCTGCCGCCCCAAGCGCGTCACGGCGTTGCAGCATCGGTGTGCTACCCGAATGGGCTTCCTGACCCACAAAAGTAATCGCATGGCGCTCCACGCCCTTTGTGCCGAGCACCACACCCAAGGGCAGACCCATTTTCTCGAGCACCGGACCTTGTTCGATGTGAAGCTCGAGGTAGGCGGCGGCATTCTTTTTGGCATTTCCAGCGTCTAAGGCGGTGTCCAGATTGATGCCGTACTCTCTCACCGCATCCTCGAGCCTGATGCCGTCTTTATCGGTACGACTTCGCAAATCGTTCGGGTCAAAAAAACCAGATATGGCGCTTGAACCAAACAAGCTGCGCCCAAAGCGTGCGCCCTCTTCGTCTGCCCAGTCCACCAACCGCACCGTGACCGGCGGGATTCCCTGGCTCGAGATTCGGCGTAAAACTTCCAAACCTGCCAGCACATTCAGGCAACCATCGAGCCAACCGCCGTTCGGCACGCTGTCGATATGTCCACCAATCCAAAGCTCCGTCTCGCTCGAGCCTTGCAGGGTCGCCCAGAGGTTGCCTGCTGGGTCTTGCTCGATGGTCACGGGCAATGCTGCGAGTTTGGATTTAAACCATTCTCGAGCCTTCTGCCAAGTTTCGGTAAACGCCACGCGTTGCGCACCGTTCTCGTCGCCGGTTAACGCCCGAAGTTCTTTCAGTTCCGCAATGGTACGGTTCGGATCAACATTCATAACAACCCCCTGACGCTCGAGTTAAACAGTTTTTTCGTGCTTTGACCACGGGTAGACAATCCAGGCACTTGTTTCTTCGACAAAATAATCGGGCTTTATATCGACCTCAGAGTTGCCTGGTTTGTAATGCAACACTGCCGTCACGGGTTCTGCGCCCGCCAGTCGCACCCTGGTGGCAACGGCTTGAATCGTGCGTCCAGAATCCCAGACTTCATCGACCACCAAGACGCGTTTTTTATGCAACAACGGGTCGGCAGGAAATTGCAAAAAAGTCGGTGCAGCACCTCATTGAGGGTGGACACATGCTTTTGCTACGTTGTTAAACTACTCATTCATGGCCTCACATTTTTTTCACCTCATTTTTTCCCGGCTGCCAGCACTTCCTTCAAAGTCGGTTCCATGGCGTCGGCTT
>JANLWR010000553.1:0-2465 GCA_031364625.1 Deinococcales bacterium
CGATGATGCTGCGCAAATACCTCGGGTTGAATTCGGCGGCGCTCGGAATCCCCTCGAGCGCGGCTTTCATGACGTCGAGCTGGTCAGAATCGTCGTAAATCGTAAAGCCTGACCGCAAGCCGACAAATTCGCCGTAAGCCCGCAAAATTCGCACGCCGCTCGAGTGGAAGGTACTGACCCAAAGCTGTTCGGCTTGCGGACCGACCAGTTCGTTGATGCGGGTTTTCATTTCACTGGCGGCTTTGTTGGTAAAGGTAACGGCAAAAATTTCGTTCGGGTATACCCCGTGATGCTCGAGCAAATACCCGATGCGGTGAACCACGGTTTTGGTCTTGCCAGAACCAGCGCCAGCCACGACCAGCGCGGGACCTTCATGGTGTTCGGCGGCGGCGCGTTGCGCGGGATTTAAGGCATCTAAAAGGGGAGAGGAAGCATTCGACATCTCTGCGAGTATACCGCTCGAGTGATCTGATTACGATAAGAACGTAATCAATTGCCCGAGGCAAAACCCAGTGACGTTCCAGTAACGCTCCAGTGACGGTGGATTGTTTAACCTCTTTTTAGGTCAAGACAAGCCTCACTCGAGTTATCAATCTTTTGGCTTGCAAACCCAGGCGTGGCAGATTTTTTTTAAAGGCACGCCGCCCGAAAGGAGAAAGTATGTTTAACCTTAAATCTGGTGTTTCAAAGGTCTTGGTTGTTGGTGCTCTGGCGGTTTTAAGCGGTTGTAACCCGACACAACCGAGTGCGGATTTTAGTTTGGCGTTCAATCCTGCCACGCTCAATTTGGCGGTTGGCGCAACTGGCAATTCGACGCTTGCCCTGACCGCCATTGGAGGTTTTGATGTCAACCAAACGGCAAGCGAAGTTTCAGTGGTTGGGGCGGCGTTTGGCACGGGCGAGGGCAAAATTCAGGTCGGCGAGCAAAGCCAAATCGATGCAACCCACAGCTCGTTTCCGTTTACGGTGGGCGCAAATGTTCCAGCAGGGTCTTACGACATGACCTTAAACGTCACCGTGGGAAACTTAAAACGATCCGCCAAAATCACCGTCAAAGTCGGTGCGCCAACCAACACTGTTCCAAATCCAAGCAATTTAACCGCGACTGTCATCTCGAGCAGCCAGATTGATCTGGCTTGGACTGCTGTGACCAACGCCACAGGTTACGAGGTCGAGCAGAAAGTGGGGACGGCGTTTCAATCGCTCGGAACGGTTACAACCACAGGCGCTGAAATCACCAACCTCAGCCCGAGCAATGCCTACACCTTCAGGGTCAAAACCAAAATTGGCGCAAACTCGAGCAGCGGCGCTGAAACCACCGCCACCACACAATCTGGCACGCCGCAACCAACCTCGAGCAAGATTGGTTTTGTCAGTGTCTCCGAAATCCAAATGCCAGTCGGTACAAACCGAATTGGGTCAGCACAATTTTATGAAGCTCAGAACAACGAACCACCGACCATTGGCGGTTTTGGCGCAACGCCTGACAGTTGTCTTTTGCTTACCGCAGGTCAAAGCGAACCACCACAACCTGCCAGCTTAAAACCTTTGGATGCAGGCACAGAACTGAGTTTGAAATCAGGCTCGAGCAGCTATGTGACCTTCCTAAAAACCGCGATTAACAACACAATTTTGTACAGTACCAACCCTTCAACCCCAATGCCTACCGTTCCAGACAATCTCAACATCAGTATTCCTGGCAGTGTGACAGGTTTTCCAGCGTTCAATAATGTTGCTTTGCCAGCTTTTCCAAGTGATTTCAATATCACAGCCCCAGCCAGTGGTGACCCTTTGGCGCTGGATGGCACGATCATCTGGGACGGAGGCTTAAACCCCAGCAACTCCATGAGCATCTTTATTTCCTCGAGTGTCAAAGATGGTCCTGGCGCGATTTGTTTTGCCATTGATGACGGTTCGTTTGCTGTACCCGCGAACGTGAAGTCTGCTTTTGAGACAGCAGGTTTAAGTGAAGCCAAATTGTTTTTCGTCACGCGAAATGCCAGCCGTACTGAGACCGCCAACGGTGCAACGCTGAATTTGAGTGTTTCGCGCAGCAAATTCGTGGGTTTTTGAACAAGATCAAAGGGGTTATTCATGCGAAAAATGTTGATTCTGGTGTCGCTCCTGTTGGGCTTGAGCGCGTGTCCGGTCACGCCAACGACACCCAAGCTTACTCGAATCGAGATCACACCAATCTCTGTGTTGCTGACTGTGGTTGGACAAACCCATGCGTTTACTGCCCAGGGTTTTGATCAAAACAACCAAGCATTCCAGGCAACTGTCACCTGGGTATCATCGAATCCAAGCGCAGTATCAGTCAATAACATGGGCGAGGCAAGCGCTTTGATTAGCCTTGGAAGCGCACAACTCAGGGCAAAAGTGGGCGATCTCGAGTCACCACCCGTGAGTGTCATCATTGCCCAACCCGTACCAGGTGCAGTGCTTGTGAGTGACGCACAAGTTTT
>JANLWR010000585.1:0-3555 GCA_031364625.1 Deinococcales bacterium
AGTACTTGAATCTATAGGGTCACGCCAAAAATATCCCAAACGCTCGAATTGGTATCGTGTTTCAAGTGGATCATTTAGCACGCCAGATTCGACAAAACCGTGCAAAATCTCGAGGCTGTTGGGGTTGAGGAAATGCAGAAAATCCACTTCCTCGCCGTCATCATCTTCCTCGAGTTCTTTGGCTTCGGCTTCGGGATGCGCAACTTTGAACAGACGGTCATACAATCTAAACTCGATTGGCACAGAATACTTGACACTTACCCAGTGAATCACGGCATCTGCTTTTTCGGCTTCCTCGAGTAAGGTACAGCGAAGTTCAATCACTTCACCAGTAATATTTTCGATAACTTCATCACATTGAATCACACCAGCACCACGCAAACGAACGCGCCTACCAACACTCAAACGCTTGAAACCTGGTGGTGGAGAAAGTGCAAAATCAGCTTGTTCAATCCATAATTCTTTGCTCAAATTCACAGATCGAGTAGCGTTTTCAAGTATGACACGTTGACCGTTTGGCAACGGCACAAGACCGTCCCTAGAGAGTTCAACCACCTCATGTGAGTAGTATGGAATCACAAGATTCTGTTCAATCTCGAGGTTGGTCAGCACAACTTTTAAAGGTTTTTGTACTGCCATGACCCTGGGTGCTCGAGTGTTCAAATCATCCCGAATGGCATTCTCTAGAATCGCTAAATCCACGGTGCGGTTGGTGCGATTGATATCGATGCTCGAGACAAATTTTTGCACGGCTTCGGGTGTCACACCGCGCCGTCTTTGCGCCGCAATGGTTGGCATTCGCGGGTCGTCCCAACCGAGCACGTGCTTGCCCTCGACCAGTTTTTTCAATTTGCGTTTGCTGACCACGGTGTACTCGAGACTCCTGCGCCCGAATTCGTACTGAACTGGCGGGGCTTTGTCCCACAAATTGTCCATCAACCACCTGTACACGGCGTTGTTGTCAATAAACTCGAGCGAACATAAACTGTGCGTCACGCCGTCCAGCGCGTCGGTGATCGCCTGCGCAAAATCGTAACTGGGGTAAATGCACCAGTCGTCGCCCGTGCGGTAATGTGTGGCGTGAACGATGCGGTACAGCACTGGGTCACGAAGTTTAAAGTTTGGGTTTGCCAGGTCAATCTTGGCACGGAGCACCTGCGACCCGTCTTTAAATTCTCCAACTCGCATTTTTTCAAACAGCTCGAGGTTTTCTGCAACGCTGCGATCACGGTATGGGCTGGGTTTACCAGGCTCAAACGCTGTGCCGCGAAGTCGCGCCATTTCTTCGGCGGTCACGCTGTCCACGTATGCCAGACCGCGTTCGATCAGGGTCACGGCATAGGTGTGAAGCTGCGGAAAGTAACTTGAGGCATACGAAATTTCGGGTCCCCAATCCAGACCGATCCATGCGAGGTCTTTGGAGATTGATTCAACAAATTCGGGTTTGTCGGTGTGCGGGTTGGTATCGTCAAACCGCAGCACAAAACGCCCAAAGTAATCCTGGCTAATACCGTAATTGAGTAAACTTGCAAAGGCGTGTCCAAGGTGCGCGAATCCGTTCGGGTTTGGTGGAAAACGCGTCACCACACCGTCGTAACGTTGTTGCTCGAGGTCACGGTCAATGATTTCCGTAATAAAATTCGGACCAATACGGCGAGAACTCGAGGTTGCAATTTCTGGTTTGGTGTTCGTGCTCATCGATCTCGAGCATACCGTATTGGGTTGCTCAAGGCAAAGGGCGAACACGAGGTTCGCCCCTACAGCACGTGGTTTTTATCTCAGAGCGATTTGTTCCTACGGCTAAACCGTGATTTCGCAACCACACTCGAGCTTTAAATTGATGGGTGAAACGTACTTGTTTGGTTGCTCGAGGTCAGCACGAAAATACCAAACTTCATTCGTAGCAGGATTGAGAACAAGAATATCCAATACGCCCTGAGCAAGATAAAACGGCGGGTTCAACTCGAGGTCTTTGCTCTCAAAACCTTTGGAAATCACTTCAATCACGGTGGCAGGTGTCAGCGTAATTGGTGTGTTTTCCTCGATGGGTTCGCGGCAAAAAACACTGATGTCGGGACGTTTGAGCGAACCGTCTTCAAACCGCACGAACACATCGGCATAATGCACCCATTCGCAAGTCTCGAGCGTGGTTTTGATGCTGGCACGAATCCGGTCTACAACTTTTTGGTGCGATTTCATGGGGCTGAGTTCCCAGGTGGTTAACCCTGCTGTCACCTCGAGCCGCAGACCCATTTCGTCCGCTTCGAGTAGCATCTCGAGGTTGGGTTGTGAAATCGGGTTTTGGGAGATCATGATTTAAACTACCCCAAATTGTTTCGAGTTTTATGAAATATGACCTCAATTTAAACGTCTGAAACAATCAATAACTCATTCCCAGTGCGTGTTCAAAAACCGTATCTTCTCGAGGAAATGCACGGTTTGTCCGCCCTCGTGGTTGTTGTACGGATAAACCCGCATTTCTTTCTCGCCCTGCCAATGGTTGTACGCCGCGTAGACCGTGCTGGGTGGGCAGATCGTATCCATCAAACCGACGCTAAATAGGGCTTTACTTTTAGCTCGAGCGGCAAAATTCACGCCGTCAAAATATGAGAGGGTGTTGAAGACCGTCTCGAGCTGCGAACGATGGGTTTTAAGATAATTTGTGATCTCAGTGTATGGCATGGTGTCGATCATTTCGGTGGCGCGACGGTAGGCGCACAAGAACGGCACTTCGGGCAAACAGAAGCTGACACTTGGCTCGAGTGCGGCGGCGGCGATGCTGATGCCGCCACCTTGTGAAGCACCCGTGACCGCGATTCTCGAAGCATCCACGGCAGGGTGCGCTCGAGCCGCTTCAATCGCCCGCACGGCGTCAGTAAACACCCGACGGTAATAGTACGAACTTGGTTTCAGGATGCCTCGGGTCATAAAACCAGGAAATTGTGGGTTGCTCGGTTCGGTTTCAATGTCTGGCGTGTGACCTTCGCGCCAGGTTGTGCCCTGCCCCCTGGTGTCCATAATCAAAAACGCAAATCCGGCGCTCGAGAATCCCAAATGGTCGATGGGCAGTCCGCGTCCGCCGCCGTAACCGATGTATTCGACCACGCAGGGCAGTTTGCCGTGGCGGTGTTTGGGCAGCACCAACCAGGCTTTGATCGGTTGCCCCGCAAAACCGTTGAAGGTCACATCAAAAATCTCGAGTGTCTTGATTTCTGGGGAGGTGGGTTCAAAGACCGCGTTTAATGGGAAGGCTCGAGCTTCAGCCAATGTCGATGTCCAAAACGCATCGAAATCTGTGGGTTCGGTGCGGGTGGGTTTGAAAGCCTCGAGTTGCTCGAGTGGTAAGTCAAAAAATGGCATGACTCAAGTCTAAACGATTTGGAGAATGTTCCGTAGGGGATGGTCTGAGACCATCCCCATAAGCATCAACTTAAGCCTCCAATAGTTTCTAACCTCTGCACTGAATTCGGCTTTCCTCGTCGTTTCTGCATTGAAACTCCCGTACTCATCGAATTGATTAACACACTCTTCAAAAACTCGAAACTCACCTCACCA
>JANLWR010000598.1:0-7714 GCA_031364625.1 Deinococcales bacterium
CCAGGCTGCCGTCTTCCTCGAGTTTGGCATGTGCAGTTTCGTAGGTATCGTTTTTTGCTCTTTCAAAGACGCTGAACGATTTTAAATACATGACGGTGATGCCTGGGTAGGCGCGTTCAAAAGCTCGCATGGTTTGAGCGCCACGTTTTCGCAGTTGGTTTTCAAATTCTTTAAAGTTGTGAGCCGATTTTTGCGGTTGCGAGGCGTACGCCCACAAGTCGAATTGGTAAACTTCGGGGTCAAACATGATGCCGCGCAGACCGCCCTGTTTGGCAACCCTGGCGTGCTGGTAGAGGTTTTGTTCAGTCGCAGCCCAGGTGGTGTCGTTAAACCAATCCCAGGTGCTGGCGTCGGAGAGGACAAGATAAAAACTGTTTGCCAGTTTGTTCGATTTGATCTTTTTGAGGGCGGCAATATCGAGGTCAAAGCTTTGGGTTGGCAATTGTTCGGGAACAATTACTTTGTCACCCGCGCTCGATCTGAAGGTTAAACCATCAAAAATGCTTTGCTCGAGGGTCGCGCTCGAGAGTTGATCTGGGCGCGGTTTGTCCCAGCCAAATTCAATAATCTTTTTGCTGACTGGTGCGCCAATGGTGCTCGAGGCTTGATTGCAGGCGCTGGTCAGCAAGGCTGCGCTTGATAAAACGATGGTAAAGACGATGCTTGGTTTCATAGTGCTCCCGTTTGCGAATTTACGTTTCAGAACATGACTTTTGTTTTAGGATAATTGATTGCTTATTGAGATTCCCTCGAGACTGCTGAGAACAGCTTACGTTTCATGGATTCCTGGCAGGATAAAACCGCACAGTTGCAATTCTTGGATTTTTTCGTAAGAATTGAATATGCCTTTTCAAAGATCAAGCGGTATTTTGTTGCATCCCACTTCTTTCCCTGGACGGTTTGGAATCGGTTCACTCGGTAATGAGGCTTACACTTGGCTCGATTGGCTGGCGGACGCTGGACAGAAGCTCTGGCAGATTTTACCGCTCGGACACACGGGTTACGGCGACAGCCCCTACCAAAGTTTTGGTGCGTTTGCAGGCAATCCACTCCTCATCTCGCTCGAGAAATTGCTGGAACAAAACCTGCTCGAAGCTAGCAGCCTCGAGAATCCACCAAACTTTAGCCACGACCTGGTCGATTACGGCTGGATTTACATCTGGAAATGGCAAAAACTCCGCGAGGCGCACAAGCGTTTCAAAACCCACGGCAGTGTCACGCAACTCGAGGATTACCAAAAGTTCCGTGCTGACAACGCCTCCTGGCTCGAGGATTACGCGCTCTTCATGGCGTGCAAAGACGCGCACGGCGGCAAACCCTGGACGGAATGGCAGATCAAACTTGTGCACCGCGACCCTGCGACGCTCGAGAAAAACCGCAGCGAACTGGCGGACAGCCTGGATTTGTACGCCTTTACGCAATGGGCATTTTTCAGCCAGTGGTCGGCGGTTCGGGCTTACGCGCAAAGAAAAAACATTCAAATCGTTGGCGACATTCCGATTTTTGTCGCGCACGATTCGTCCGATGTTTGGGCAAACCAGCATTTGTTCATGCTCGAGCCTGACGGTTCGCCCGAGGTGGTGGCTGGCGTGCCACCAGATTATTTTTCAGCCACCGGGCAGTTGTGGGGCAATCCGCATTACCGTTTTGATGTCATGGCAAAAGACGGTTTTGCCTGGTGGTTGCAGCGTTTTGCCGAAACCTTTAAGCAAGTCGATATTGTGCGGGTCGATCACTTTCGGGGTTTTGACGCCTACTGGGAAGTGCCTGGAAAAGCCGAAAATGCCATTACTGGACGTTGGGTCAAAGCCCCAGGTCATGCGCTGTTTGAAGCCGTCCGCGCCAAATTTGGCAACCTTGCCATCATTGCCGAAGATTTGGGTGTGATTACCCCGGCTGTCGAAAAACTGCGCGACGATTTTGATTTGCCGGGCATGAAAATCTTGCAATTTGCCTTTTACGGAAACAACAACGACCCATTCTTGCCGCACAATTACACTCACAACTGCGTGGTTTACACTGGCACGCACGACAACGACACCACGCTCGGCTGGTGGGAATCCGAACCAGAACTGACCAAAAATAAAGTCCGCGAATACCTGGAAAGCGACGGCTCGAGCATCGTCTGGGATTTGATTATTGCCGCCTGGAAGTCAGACGCCGACATGGCACTGACCACATTGCAAGACCTGCTCGAGCTGCCCACCATCGCCCGCATGAATCTGCCTGGCAGCTTGGGTGGGCGCAACTGGGGCTGGCGTTACTCGAGCGCGGTTTTAAGCGATGCCTTGGCGCACCGTTTGAGGGCGTTGACC
Source organism: Deinococcales bacterium (assembly GCA_031364625.1). Classification (GTDB taxonomy): domain Bacteria; phylum Deinococcota; class Deinococci; order Deinococcales; family JAAFIG01; genus JANXTZ01. The sequence goes on from JANLWR010000598.1 coordinate 2,316, forward strand.
GAGGCTTGCAACCGTTAGAGATTTTTACTCGAGAAGCAAAACGGGTCTTGGCTTAAAGTTCTTGAGAAAATCCAATGCAACACACTGATCGCAAAATGATTCTAACCTCGAGTGAATTGTTCAACTTGAGGTTATGATTTTCTATGGCAATTCAACAATTAAAAGCAAAGCTTGGACCTCGAGTCAGTACCGCCCCTGCCGACCTTGCTGCGCATGGCAAAGACGAAAGTTACCCTCGTCAACGCGCACCATTAGCCGTGGTCTATGCCGAAAGCACCTCGGATATTGAGCAAACCCTCGAGTGGGCGCGAACACATCTCATCCCAATCATTGCATTTGGGGCTGACACAAGTTTAGAGGGTCATGTTGTTCCTGTTTCAGATGCCGTCGGTGCAGAGGTCACGAATCTCCAGGAGTGCCGGCACGGTTTTACCGACGCCTGCCGCCATGCCGAGGTAGATTTTGTGTCGTCCGCGTTTGGCTTGGTTCAGGGTTTCTGGCATGATTTTAGTATGGCACGGCTTGTTAAAAGCCCTGGTCAGTCAGTTGACTAAATATGGTTTTAGTTGCTAACCACAGGCTTTTTGTGTTTAAAAACAAGTCTGGTGGCGTTCAGTCTCAGCTTAACTTCAGGTGAGCATCAGCCTGCCTCACTAAGCTCTGACCAGTGAGGTCATTATGGCGACACAACAGCAAAATACGGTAGCCAGTCCAAGCTTAACTCGAGATGAAAAAGCTGACGATGAGATTCTGGACACGAAAATCCCCCCAATGAAACCAGAATCGCTTGAAACCACGCTCGAAGAAATTCGGGGCGAGCTGAGGGAATTAAAAGCCAGCATGAAAGTGCTGCTTGACAAGGTTGAGCCAAAAACCCGAAACGGCAAATCCAAAGTCACTGAAAATGAAGATGCCGACCCGGTTGGTCAACAACCAATTCCGCTCAGTCAGCAAATTCGTGATCTGTTTGAAGATTTACAGGATCGTCAATCGAAGCTGAAATCTGGGGTTGAGCATCAGGTGCAAGACCAGCCCATCGCAACGCTCGGCATGGCGTTTGGTTTGGGCATGGTGATCTCGAGGTTGATGCGGGGTCGCAAATGATGTCCAGTGTCGCCGAGATGATGATCGGCGTGGTCGAGTTGCTCGAGCAAGAAAGTCTTTCGTTACGTCGTCGGGTCAGCAAAACGGTGCTCGGATTTGCTTTAAAACTTGGCGCGGTGGTGCTGTTGATTGTGGGTTTGATCTGGCTCGGTTGGGCGGGGTTTAGCCAGCTCAGCACGATGTTAACCCCACCTTTGGCTGGGCTGATTTCGGGCGTCTCGATGTTTATTCTGGCGGGAGGATTGCTGTGGTGGAGCGACCGCCCATGAAACAAGATTCCAAGCTTCAACCCAAAAAAAATCCAGCCCTGCCCACTAACAACAAAGCCGCGCAAATCAAGGCAAGTTTGCGTTCGCACGCCGCACAATTTGACGGTGAAACCCAAAGAATCCTCGAGTCTGTAACTTCCCTGAAAGACAATTTCAGCGCCATCAAACACGCACCGCTCGAGTTTGGTGCTCGAGCTGTCCTGGCGGTACTGCAAGAAATTCCAACAGGAACAATAATGCCGTTCTGGATTCGGGCGGTGCGTGCCATCGGGCGCGAAATCGGCACGGGCGGGCGCAGAGAATAAACAGCTCAAATTTTCTGAATTTTGGTGCTTTGTACAAATGAAATGTTGTACAAAGTTCGTTTTTTGATTCTAAAAGAATCACCCCAGGAGATCATTATGGCAAACCCAAATCAGAAACTCGAGTCGCGCCAATCGAAAATCATGCGTTCCGAATGGGGTTGGATTGCACTTTTGCAAGCGCCGTTGCTGCGCGTTTTACTGATCGTTGCGGGGATTGTACTGGGCGTGTTGTTGCTGGGTTCTTGGGCATCAGCGGCGGCAGGATCGTTGTTGCTGGTTTTGGCGGCAAGCATTCTGGCGCTTGCGCTGCATCCGTTGGTGGTCTGGCTCGAGCTGCGCCGCATTCCGCGCGGTCTTGGCGCGGCGCTGGTGGTGCTCCTGAGCATCTTTTTTCTGGTTGGCACAATGGCGCTCATTGCGCCAATGCTCTACACCCAAGGTTCGCGTTTTGTGTCTGGCGCTCCAGAAATGCTGACCCGCATGAAAAGCTCGTTGCCGTGGTTAAACCAAATTCCTGGCGCTTCAGAATTGTTATCGGGTAAAATGAACATTGGCGCGTTGCTGGGTTCTGGCGGCTCGAGTTTAATCTCTGGGGTTTCGACGGCGGCAACGAGCCTGATTGGCACTTTGGCTTCACTGTTTTTGATGGTGACGATGGTGATTTTTTTGCTCGCCAATCCGCAACCGGTCGTGCGCGGTTTACTCAGTGCCATTCCCAGTACCGTGCGTGCGCCACTCGAGCGTTTGCTCTCGAGGCTCGGGCGTCAGTTGAGCCTGTGGCTGGTCGCGGCGGTCACGGTTTCCGTGATTTTGGGCACGCTGGTGGCGGTGGGGCTGGCGCTGACAGGTTTTCAGAACGCTTTGTTGTTCGGGGCAATTTACGCGGTCTGTAATCTTGTACCGGTCGTTGGACCGCTGGTTGGCATGTTGCCCGCTGTTTTGTCATCGGTTGCCGATGCGCAGTGGACGGCACTGGCGTGGGCAGTGGTGATTCCGATTGGTTTGCAGCAACTCGATGGTTATTTTTTAAGTCCAATGATTTTTAGACGCACCACCCAGTTGCAACCGCTTTCGGTGCTGGTCAGCGTCTCGGTTTTTGGGTCTTTGATGGGCTTTGTCGGCACTTTTTTGGCAGTGCCAATGGTCATTATTATCAAAGCCATTTACGAAGAGATTTACCTGCCCAGCGTGGGCGGCGAAGGCGTCAGTGAGGAAGATATTGCGGGTGTCTTAAACGTGCCACCCCCAGAAGAACCAGGCGAAGAGATTCCAAGCACACCCACAACCGAGGCGCTGCAAATTCCTGTCCCAGTTTCAAATGAATCGCTACGATCTTGAGTTCAGTCACGGCATCTAAGTACCTCATGCTTACATTCTAGATTTTCCGCTACGCTTCTTGACCCAATACCTGCACCTGACGGGCAGGGTCGCTCCAAATCTTCCATTTCAGCATGTGGTACGTCTTCCTTGCTCCCGTTGGTCGGGGTAAAGATTTGGATAATGCCTCAAATCTTTACCCAGGATGTACTTAAAGCAACACCGAACCTGTAACCAACACCGTAAAAGCTCGAGAGTCAACACTCGAGCTTTAATTTTTATCGCGTAAGAGATTGATTCGAGTTGTGAACAAGTCTTCAGCCGCTACTCAGTTTTCTGGCAGGGTCGGCAAAGCTGAATATTCAAAGATAGAGACAGCGCAAAGAGCGCTCCAAATAAAAGGAGAACACAATGAAAGTCACACACTTGTTATCACTTGGTTTAATGGCAGTCGCCGCTTCGGGTTGCAGTTTGCTCGGCAACGCAATCAATGGCGGTCCTTCGTTCGCTGGTTCGGTCGAGGGCACGCAACCCGCCGCCGTCAATTACGGTTTAGCCCTGGTGCGCTTTACCACCCCGGGCGGCGCAAGTCAGGAACAATCTGAAACGGCTGCCTTTGCCACGTCGATTGCGATCAACGGCGGCACTGGTGGATTCACAGGCTTTTTGGTGCCTAACATTGATCCTGGCAGCGATACGCAACGTTTTTACAAGTTTGTGGTTTACGAGGACAAGACCGGTGACGGCAAGTACGACCTTGACGCCAGCGGCAACAACGGCGAAAAAGACAAGGCGCTGGCTGACAGCACCAATGGCAAAACCGCCAGCGGCAATCGCTTTTTGGTCTATTCCAAAACGGACAGCGATTGGACGACAGGCAAGACCCTTAAAGCCGGTTGGAACTTGATCACCGATGTCAACAAAGACACCACAACCGTCGTGACCATTGGACGTAGCGATGATTTGATTACTCAATCGCTGGGCGGTATCACGATCACATACTAAATTTAAAGTTTTAAAACTCGAGCAGCGGATTCAAGTGGCAACAACAGCCACTTGAATCGATTCAAAAGGAGGGTTTCAATGAAACGAAGTGAATCAAACTACATGCGCCGCGCCCAAGCCGAATTTCTCGAGGGAACAGGTTTAAAAACTCCATTTGAGGCAGTCCAACGCGGGGTCAAAATGATCGAGCAGTGGTGTGATTGCGTTGAAACCCACCGTCAAGATTATCTCGAGCGCAGCAATCGCCCTGCGGTCAATAAAATTTCTGTTCCAAGATATTCCCAAAAACATCTTTTATAAATACCTTTCAGTATTGGGGTCTGATTTAAGCACCATCAAAAAACAAGAATTTTTAAGATCAGTTTCCAATCGGCTTAAACTCAACGTGCTTTCAAAAGCTTATTCAGCCATAAGTATGAGTCGCATGATGTTGATTTTTCCAAACGCTGCAAAAACACAAGGAGGAAGGTCATGGATTGGGTGTTTGTTATTTTGGTCGGCGCATTGATCGGATGGTTGGCAAGTATTGTTTCCAGTACTGAAAATCAGCGAGGATCACTTGGCAACATCATTATTGGTATTGCTGGCGCATCGATTGGGCGTTGGTTGTTTAGCAACGTGCTTCATATTGGCGGTGCCGACGCTGCGGGTTCTTTCTCGCTTTACGGTATTGTCTGGGGCGTGCTGGGCGCATTGATTGTCATTTTCTTGTTGCGCTCGTTACGGTTTATTCGCTAAATTTTACGATTTGTGCACTAAATCCAAATTGAAATGAAGGCTGGTTCTGCCCGAAGAAATTAAATCCTCAGCAGGCTTAAAGAGGCACAAGAATCGAGGTTTTTATGGATTGGATCGTGGTTATCATCGTTGGTGCTTTAATCGGTTGGTTGGCAAGCATTTTCATGAAAACCGATGCCGAACAAGGTCCAATCACCAACATTCTGATTGGCATCGGCGGCGCAGCCCTCGGACGTTGGTTGCTCGGTGATGTGATCGGCTTGAGCGGCGCACAGGTGGCTGGCTCTTTTTCGGTTGCAGGAATTTTCTGGGGTGTGGTCGGTGCAGCCATTTTGATTGGTCTGCTGCGAGCATTTCGCATGGTTCGTTGATTTGATTTGAGCAAAATTGATTGAGCGTCACCAATGATGGTTTCATCCGACTTGAAAGATAGGGATGACGACCATCATTGTTTTTACATCCAGGATCATTTCAATCACTGAGTTCTTTGACTGGCAGGCTGACCATTGCGCTCGTCCCACTGCCCAATTCACTCTCGAGCCAAATTGAACCACCGTGCGCTTCGGCAATCAGTTTGGCAATCGACAAACCCAAACCTGTCCCGCCTGGGTCGTTGCCGGGGGTGCGTGACTGGTCTACACGGTAGAAACGTTCAAACACG
>JANLWR010000689.1:0-2045 GCA_031364625.1 Deinococcales bacterium
GCCTGTCATGGTGGTGCTGTTCATAGGTTTCTCCTTAAGGCTCGAGGTGTGAGGGTTGACTCGAGCGCTCTTGACTATCAATATGATATCACTTTGCTATTGGTTTCCTAAGTCTAAAGATTTAAACTCGAGTCTTAAAATTTAACGAACTGGTCAAAGAGAGCGTGGCACACTTTTGAAGCCGTTGTAAATCGCGTCGTGGCTTACGAAATAAGCCATTTTCGCATTTCAGATGTATCCCGCATCACAGGCTTTTGATTCTGCTTGAAGCATACTTACCCAGTTGATTGCCAGCACCAATCAACTCGAAGTCGCCCGATTCAAAAATTCTTATATAAGGGACAAGACGTGACACCAACAACCAACAAGATTTACCCGTTGCCAGCCGTGGCGGCGTTGATCGCCAACCCCAAAAATCAAATCCTGATCGTTCGCACCCACAAATGGAGCGGGCTTTGGGGCGTGCCTGGCGGCAAAATCGACTACGGTGAAACCATCGAAACCGCCCTCAAGCGCGAGATGCGCGAGGAGGTCGGACTCGAGATTTTCGATTTGCAATTCGCCTTCAACTCCGAAATCATCGAAGACCCAAAATTTCACAAGCCCATGCACTTTGTCAGCCTCGAGTTTGTGGCGCGTTCAGATTCCAGTGATGTAGTGATAAACGAAGAAATCGCAGAGTTCGCTTGGGTCACGCTCGAGGAGGCATTTACCTACCCCGTAAACGTCTACACCTTGCGCTTGCTCGAGTGGTGCAAAGTACATCATTTTCCAGGTGTTGCATGAAGCTCAAAACCGCCCTCGTCACGGGTTCTGCCAAAGGTATCGGGCGAGGCATTGCGCTTGAGCTGGCACGGAACGGGTATGACATTGCCATTCATTACCGAAATTCTGTTACCGAAGCCGAAGCCTTCAAACTCGAGCTTGAAGCGCTTGGGGTGAAAGCCGTAGTTTTACAAGCCGATGTGACCCAGCCGCTCGAGGCAGAAAAACTGGTGCAAGATGCCGCGAAGGCTTTGGGAGGTTTGGGCGTGCTGGTCAACAATGTCGGTGATTACACCCGAAAACCACTGGCAGACCTCGAGATAAATGATTGGCATTCGATGATGGACACGAACCTCAGCGCCACGTTTTACACTTGCCGCGCTGCCATTCCGATCATGCGAAACCAAAAATTCGGACGCATCGTCAACATTGGTTTTGCGGGGGCGCAAAACCTGGTATCTCGAGCCACCATCACACCCTATGCCATCGCCAAAACAGGCGTGCTGCTTTTAACCAAGGCAATTGCCAAGTCCGAAGCCGAGCACGGCATTACCGCCAACGTGGTCGCGCCTGGCGTGATCGAAAACAGCATCTCACAACCGCTAGACCAAATTCCAATGCAACGCCTCGGCACGGCGCTCGAGGTGGCACGAGCGGTTTTGTTTTACCTGTCAGAATCCAGCAATTACATCACCGGACAGACGCTCGAGGTCGCGGGCGCTTGGAATTTATAGCCGAGCGTTCGCTCGAGAAACCAGGAGGTACAACATGATGCAAGACCTAGACAACAATTTTGAAACGGGCAACCTGATCGCGGCTGAAACCCTGGCGGCAGCCCGCAAAGAACGCCTCACCACCGTCACCCACGACTGGCTCGAGGCGATTGGCGAAGACCCAGACCGCGAGGGACTCTTAAAAACCCCAACTCGAGTTGCCAAAGCCTGGGAATTTATCACCAGCGGCTACCGTAAAACGCTCGAGGAAGTCGCCAACGATGCGGTCTTTCAAGCCGAGGGTTCGCAGATGGTGATCGTCAAAGACATCGAATTTTATTCGATGTGCGAACATCACATGCTGCCGTTTTTTGGACGTGCGCATATTGGTTACATTCCAAACTCTAAAATTCTTGGCTTGAGCAAATTTGCGCGTATCACAGACCTGTTCGCACGGCGCTTACAAGTTCAAGAACGCATCACCACCCAAATTGCCGATGCCATCATGGAAATCCTCGAGCCTCAAGGGGTGGGTGTGGTGCTCGAGGGACAGCATTTGTGCATGGC
>JANLWR010000702.1:0-4980 GCA_031364625.1 Deinococcales bacterium
GACAAATAACATCAAGGCAATGATATTCCACGGGGTCAAAAGCCAACCAGGAATGCGTTTGAGGTAATTCCAGACTTTCATTTATTGACCTTTGGCTTGGCGGTCTTTTTGATCTTTGCCAATTGAGGTGCAAGATACGCCATTACGCCACGCACAACGGTTAACGCCAGTTTTTTTAATTCAATCTGATCTTCCAATCGTGCACGGTCTTTCACGTCGGACAAGAAACCCAATTCGATTAAATTTGCGGCTTTGGACGCCCGCTCGAGCACCACCTGTGACTGCCCAGAGAGCACGGTGGCAAAAATATCGTTGTTGGTCATGACATTCGAGCTGATCGCTTCAGCCAATAAGCCGCTGGCATTACTCGGCGCGACAAATGCCTCGAGATGACGTTTGTCAGACGGATTGGTTTCCTTCTCTAAGGCTTCTCGAGCACCTTTGACGATGCCTTCGGGTGCAACCGCCCCAAGGTGATAAATTTGCACGCCGGCAATGGTCGAACCCGGCAAGTTGGAGGCATGAAAACTCAGGAACACATCGCTGGTTAAACTCATTTCACGGCGTTCCTGAAGGCTTGGGTTGCTGTCATTGGTGCGGGTGTATTTGACGTTGATGCCTTTGGAGGTCAGCAACTTACCGACCAGTTGAGCAAACCTTAAGTTCAAATCCTTTTCTTTTAAACTATCAACGCTGACCCCAAGATCTTCAGCGCCGTGACCAGGGTCTAGAACCACTGAAATTGGATGTTTGTCCAAAGCGGTTGTGATCCTTTCATACCTCGAGCCAACGTCGATCACCACGCGAGCGGGAATCGGTTGACCGTCAACACCTTCACTGGCGGCAATGCCGTAGACGTTGTATCCCGCCGTTGGCGCGAGTTTGGTACGCACCTCGACTTTATTGCCAACGGTATTGATGTTTAAGACATCAATGTACTTGCCACCCACTTCCCAAGGGTTATTTTCGCCAACGGTATTGCGCAGGTACACCACCAAGGTATCGCCTTCAATCTTAGAGGTAAACCCAACATCTCGAGAAACGGACAGTGCCACCCGGTCGGAAGTCAGTCCGGTCTCTTTGCCGACGCCTTTTAAGATGGCGGGATCGATCAAGACATCAATTTGATTGCCAGAATCCGAGACGGTAGCGCCCGCCGCTTCAGCCACGGCTTTGACTGGCACGACAACCGTATTGACGCTGCGACCCGCCGCCTGTCCTTTTGATTTGATGCCGTTGATCTCGAGCGCCTTGGTGTAGGTGCTGGCGTCGCTGGCAGAGTCAATCAGGGTTAATCCAACGGTACGTCCACCTTGAACAAAAATAACCGAATCGTTGGTGACACTGTAATCCAAACCCAATGCCGTGGCAAATTCTGTGGCGGAAGTGTAGGCAATGTTGTTTCCACCAGGGAAAATCGCTTTCAGTTTGGTTGTGCCGACCATCAAGACTTTGTTGGTTGACGCATTTTGTGCCACCGCAAAAGCCAGCAACACCATTGTTAAACTCAGCAAAAAGCTCGAGATTTTTTTGCCCTGCGACCTCATCGGAAACGCTCCATTTCACGTTTTGCTTCTTTGGTTTTTTCAGCCTCGCGTTTGTCATGAAGCTTCTTGCCCCTGGCGAGGGCAATTTCGAGTTTTAAGCGACCCTCTTTGAAGTACATTTTAACCGGAACGATGCTCAAACCCTTGCGGGACACCGCAACTTTTAGCGTCTCGAGTTCTTTGCGGTGCAACAATAATTTGCGGTTGCGGCGCGGGTCGTGGTTGTTGTACGAGGCTTTCTCGAGCGGAGGAATATACAAGCTCTCGAGATAAAGTTCGTTGTTTTGAAATCGGGCGAAGCTGTCCCTGAAGTCCAAACCGTTGACCCTGACACTTTTGATTTCAGTGCCTTTTAGAACAAGACCCGCCTCAAAGCGATCAAGCAGCTCGTATTCAAATCTGGCACGTCTATTCTCGAACATGAACTTCTCCCCTGCTGAGTAAAACATATTTTTTAAAAAGTGTCTTCGGCGCTTGGCTATTGTACCCACTCCTGCATGAGTGCGTCACTCATTCCTTAAAATTTCTGCGGTTTTCCAGGTTTGGGGCTGGACTTTAGAAATGTTTGCCAAAAGAACTATCATGTGAAATAAATCACGATTATTGCTTGCTCGTGAAATAATTATTGAAATAAATGTTTGAATCAACATAAGAAAACTCAAACAATCCGACCATCCTCCAAACGAATGACCTCATCCACTTTGGACACCAAACTTTCATCGTGGGTCACCACCACCACCGCCGTATTCTCGAGCCGTGCAAGTTCGACCAACATTGCAAACACCATATCTGCGTTGGCACGGTCCAAACTTCCAGTTGGCTCATCTGCCAGAATCAAACGTGGCTTGGTTAAAAGCGCACGCGCGATGGCAGCCCTTTGGCGTTCACCACCAGACAAGGCTCGAGGAAAAAAATTGCTACGGTCGGTCAGACCCACCTGTTGCAAAAGTTGCGCCGCACGGGCATCATTTGGCTTGGAGGCGATCAAACCGGGCAAGCCCACATTCTCGAGCGTCGTCAAGTCCTCCAGCAAATAATGATGCTGGAACACAAATCCAACCTCGAGTGCTCGCCTTGACGCCAAAACCTCCTGCGACGCCCCAGCGAGGCTGACAGAACCCCAGATCACCTCACCCGAAGTGGGGGTTTCCAAACCACCCAGCAAATGCAGCAACGTCGATTTGCCTGAACCGCTCGGACCAACTATCGCAAGGACCCGACCGGCAGACAACGAGAAACTTAAGCCCTTCAAAACCTCGAGCGATCCGGCACCGGTTTGAAACGAATGTCTTAAATGAACAACCTCGAGTGCCAAAGCCGAGGAAACAATGGGGGCTGGATTCACAGCCAAAAGGCTAACATACGCCGCGTGACAGACCAAATATCGGATTCGAGTGAAAGCAACAGATCAACCGAACGCGATCCAACTCGAACGGCAAACCCAACGACTCGCTCGAGATAAAATGCTTGTCGCAATGAATCAAATTGCTCGAACTTGATACGAAAGCATCTTCAACGTGTAAGCTGTACGCAAGCAATACTAGCAATCCATAAACCAATCACAGCAAATCATTTTCGAGGTTTCAAACATGACCAACATAGAGATCAAAACCGCACTGAACAACAGTCCGCTTTTTCACGGTGCTCCGGAAGCAGCCCTGAGCATGGCACTTGAAGCCGCCAGCGTACGCAAATTTGCCCAAGGAAACCCGATTTTTAGAGAAGACGACCCAGGCGAAGCTGTGTACGTGCTGGTCGAAGGCAGGGTTAAAGTTTCTCGAGAAAACCTTGAGGGTCGGGAACGGATTTTTACGATTTTAACGCCTCCAGAAGTGGTGGGCGAGATGGCGCTGGTCTCGCAATTGCCGCGCAGCGCCACCGCACACTGTATCGATAACGTCACAACCCTCGCCATTTACCGCGACGAGCTACGAGCCATTCTTGACCGACATTCGCAAGTGCTCTGGAATTTAGCGCAGATCATGGCAAGGCGTCTGGCAGACATGAACCGCGAGGTCGAAATGCTGTCCTTCGCCAGCACCCAAGCCTGCGTCGCTTACGCCCTGCAAGGCTTGTATTTGCGCGGCGCATTCAAAACGGGCAAAGAGGGAAATCCAACCCTCGAGTTCACGCACCAAGACCTGGCAAACCGCACTGGAAACTCTAGGGAAACCATCACCCGGGTTTTAAAAGACCTCGAGAATGACGATATTATTTCGACGCGCCCGGGGTTGATTTCGCTCTTAAAACCCAAAGCGCTCGAGGGCGTGATTTACGGTTTGCGCGAAAAAGACGAATAATTAGTGCTTGAACGCAATTTCACGCTTTTCTTCCTTGACCACAATGCTCGAGTTGATGTTGCGCACGCCAGTTACCGTTGTTAAATGGTTGAGGTAAAATTTCTGGTACGCCTCGAGGTCTGAAACCACAACTTTTAAAAGAAAATCCCGTTCGCCAAGCAACAAATAACACTCTTGAACTTCGGGATGGATTTTGATTTTTTGGGCAAAAGTGTCGTAACTGCCCTTGGTTTGACGATCCAACGTGACCGAAACAAAAACCGTTAAACCAAGCCCCAAACTGACGGGATTGATTCTGACTGAATACCCCTGGATTACACCCAAATCCTCGAGCCGTTTCACCCGGCGCAAACACGGCGCGGGGGTCAAATCAATCTCGTCGGCAAGTTCGGTATTGGGAATACGGGCATTGCGCCCCAAAACCTCGAGAATCTGATGATCGATGGAATCAAGTTCAATTTGCGCCATAAAAATATAATAAATCAAAACTTTAAGCAATGATATTGCGTCAATAGTGATTTCTCGAGCTTCAAACGCAATCTTTCAAACTGCATTTTCTGATAGCCTATGATGAACTCATGGACGATCACAACGAACTGCTACGCACGCCTTTGTATCTAAAACACCTCGAGTTAAAAGCTCGAATGGTGCCTTTCGGCGGTTGGGACATGCCCGTGCAATATTCGGGCGTGATTCAAGAGCATCTGGCAGTCCGAGAACGCGCCGGCATGTTTGACGTTTCCCACATGGGCGAATTTATGATTACGGGTGCTCAGGCGCTCGAGTTTTTGCAATTTACCACCGTGAATGACGTGTCAAAATTAAAACCAGGGCGTGCGCACTACAACATGTTGCCAAACCAAAACGGCGGTCTGGTCGATGATATTTACATTTACAAACTGAGCGAAGACCGCTATTTGATGGTCGTCAACGCCTCCAACATCGAAAAAGATTTCAATCACCTCTCGAGTTTGACCAAAGAATTTGAGGCAACCCTCGAGAACCAATCAGAAAACTGGGCGCTGATTGCGGTACAAGGACCAGACACTCAAAGTTTGCTCGAGCCGCACTGCACAGAATCACTCTCGAGTCGCAAGAAAAATTCGGTTTTCGACACCACGCTGTTTGGGTAC
>JANLWR010000717.1:0-5400 GCA_031364625.1 Deinococcales bacterium
GGTCGTTCTCGGGTGGTCCCGCCTCGCACGGTGCGAAGAAGTGGCACCGTCGTCCGGGTTCGATAGGTCAACGCAAAACCCCGGGTCGCGTTTACAAGGGCAAGAAGATGAGCGGACACTACGGTGTCGAGCGCGTCACAACGGGCAACCTCGAGATTGTCGAAGTTCGCGCCTCAGAGAATTTGCTCTTGATTAAGGGTGCAGTTCCTGGCTCGAACGGTGGCTTGGTGGTCATCAAAGCCGCGAAGAAAGCTGTTTACAAGAAGGGTGGGAAATAACGCATGGCTACGGTGAAAATCATCGGCGCTAAGCCAGGTTCGCTCGAGTTGGCATTGCCGGACATCAATCCGTCGGTGTTGTTCGATGTGGTGCAATGGCAACTCGCCAAACGTCGTGCGGGCACTGCCAGCACGCAAACCCGCGCTACGGTTTCACGCACGGGTAAAAAGATTTACTCGCAAAAGGGTACTGGCAATGCGCGTCACGGTGATCGTGCCAGCCCGATTTACGTCGGTGGCGGTGCGGCATTCGGACCCAAGCCACGCAGTTACGATTACGCCCTGCCGAAGAAAGTTCGCGCTTTGGGCTTGAAAATGGCAATTGCTGACCGTGTTAGTGAAGGCAACGTTCATGCCGTTGACGGCTTTGGCTTGACCGATGGCAAAACCAAGAGCTTTATCGCTTGGGCAAAAGCCAATGGTTTAGACGGCTCCAAACGCGTGTTTCTGGTGACCAACGACGACAACGCTCGTCGTGGCGCTCGCAACTTGCCTTGGGTCACACCGGTCAAGGCGGCAGGTCTCAACGTGTATGACATCTTGCGCCATGAAGTGCTCGTGGTGGATGCCTCGGCGCTCGAGGTTTACAAAGGTGGTGCCCAGTGAACGCATTTGATGTGATCCAATCGCCACTGCTCTCCGAAAAGGCGTATGCCACATTCGGCGAGGGCAAGTACACGTTTTGGGTTCACCCCAAAGCCAACAAGACCCAAATCAAAAACGCGATTCAAGTTGCGTTCAAGGTCAAGGTGATGGACGTCAACACCCAGAACGTGCGCGGCAAAGCCAAGCGCGTGGGTCGTTTCGCAGGTGAGACTGCCGCCCGCAAGAAGGCAATTGTGCAACTTGCAGACGGTCAAAAAATTGCGGCACTCGAGATTCAATAAACTCGAGTGACAAGTGTGCTTGTACGTGATAGGGTGAGAAGTTGCCTCGAGATTCTCGAGCGGCTATAAAAGTTAGGAGTTTAGGAAGATGCCGACCAAGTCATATCGTCCGTATACGCCAAGCAGGCGATACATAACGACGCTGGATAACAGCGAATTATCGGATAAGCGCCCGGAAAAGTCGCTGACTGCACCGTTGCACAAAACGGGTGGTCGGGGTAATACCGGTCGCATCACCTCTCGGTTCCGCGGTGGCGGACACAAACGAATCTACCGCATTATCGATTTCAAACGCCGCGACAAAGCGGGCGTGCCTGCCAAAGTCGCGTCGCTCGAGTACGATCCAAACCGTACCGCCAACATTGCGCTCTTGCATTACGTGGACGGCGAAAAGCGTTACATTCTTGCACCAGAGGGTTTGAAGGTTGACGCCATGATCGTTTCAGGACCAGAGGCAGAACCTCGAGTCGGAAATGCCATGCCGCTTCGTTTTATTCCTGTCGGTACTGTGGTTCACAGCGTCGAACTTGTGCCAAATCGCGGCGCGAAAATGGCGCGTTCGGCTGGTACGAGTGTTCAGTTGCAAGGTAAAGAGGGCGATTACGTCGTGCTTCGTCTGCCGAGTGGTGAATTACGCCGTGTTCACACCGAGTGTTACGCCACCATCGGCGTGGTTGGCAATGCCGATCACAAAAATATAGTCATCGGTAAAGCCGGTCGTAGCCGTTGGATGGGTCGCAAGCCGCACCAACGCGGCAGCGCCATGAACCCCGTTGACCACCCACACGGTGGTGGCTAGGGTCGCGCTCCAGCCGGTCGCGCTCCAGTTTCGCCTTGGGGTCAACTTGCTAAGGGTAAGAAGACCCGTCACAAGCGCAACACCTCGAGCACATTCATCATTTCACGTCGTAAGAAGTAAGGGCAGCTCGGGTCGTTCGGTTTCGGACGATACCCTCTGACCCAGCCGACACCAGACGTTAGCGTTTGGCAGAGGCGAGGAGGCAAGAATGCCAAGGAGTTTTAAGAAAGGTCCGTTTGTGGATGACCACCTGCTGAAAAAGGTGGACGCTGCGGCGGCTAAACAAGACAAGCGCGTGATCAAAACCTGGTCGCGTCGCTCGACGGTTGTCCCCGAGATGATCGGTTTGACCATTGCTGTCTACAACGGCAAGCTGCACGTGCCAGTTTACGTGTCAGAAAACATGGTCGGACACAAACTCGGTGAATTCTCACCCACACGCACCTTCCGCAGCCACTCGGGTGGCAAAGACGCGAAGGCTACCAAGGGCGGCGCAGGGGCGGGGGGCAGAAAGTAATGACACTGCCAACCCCAGTCCAACAATCTCGAGCCGAAGCGCGTTTTATTCGCATTACAGCGCGTAAAATTCGTCTGGTCGTCGATGCCATTCGTGGTCAGACGGTCAAGGATGCCGAGGAAATGCTGAAATTCATTCCCAAGGGTGCAAGTGTGCCAGTGGCAAAGCTTTTGAAAAGCGCCAAAGCCAATGCGACCAACAACTTCGACATGCTCGAGGATAACTTGTTCGTCAAAACGGTTTTCGTCAACGAAGGTCCAAGCTTGAAGCGCATTTTGCCTCGCGCCCGTGGTCGTGGTGATTACATGGTCAAACGCACCAGTCACATCATCATCATCCTCGAGGAAAAACAAGCGCCAGTTCGTAAGCCGCGCAATGTTGCCGCGAGCAAAGCCGCCGCGCCTGTTGCTGAAACCGCCAAGCCAAAACGTGCCGCCAAGCCAAAAGCCGACGCGAGCACCGAAGCTGCGAGCGACAAGCCAAAGCGCACCCGCAAACCAAAGGCTGAAACCACGGAGGTCACTGATGGGTAACAAGATTAATCCCGTGGGCTTCCGCCTTGGTATCAACAAGGATTGGGACTCACGCTGGTACGCCAACAAAAAAGATTACAAAACCCTGCTCGCCCAAGATGCGAAAATTCGCAAAATGGTCGAGGCAGAACTCAAGCACGCCGGTCTTGCCAGCATCGTGATCGAACGCGCCGCGCACCAAGTCAACGTTTCGATCAAAGCCGCCAAACCAGGCGTCGTGATCGGTCGTCAAGGCGAGAGCATCAAAAAACTGCGCGAGAACCTCGATAAGGTCGTCGGTGCTGGCAGCACCGTTGCCGTCAACGTTGAAGAGGTTGCCAACGCCAACATCAGCGCTCCGCTGGTTGCCGCACGTATCGCCGAGCAACTCGAGCGTCGTTTTGCCTTCCGCCGCGCCATGCAGCAAGCCGTGCAACGCGTGATGGAATCTGGCGCGAAGGGCATTAAAGTGGTGGTTTCGGGTCGCTTGGGCGGCGCGGAACAGGGTCGTAAAGAATCCCGTATGGATGGTCGCGTGCCACTTCACACGATTCGTGCCGACATGGATTACGGATTCTGCGAAGCCAACACCACCTACGGCAAACTTGGCGTCAAAGTCATCGTCTTTAACGGCGAGGTCATCGGCAAGCAAGACCTGACGCGCAGCGCCTCCAAGCCAGTGCCGAGCGCACCAGCCAAGGGCGATGCACCAGCGCCAGCCGGAGACCGTCCGCAACGTCGTCGTCCGCAAGCCCGCAGCCGCACGGCAGGAAAGGGAGACGCATAACATGTTGCTTCCCAAGCGTTTAAAGTACCGCAAGATGATGAAAGGTCGTATGCAGGGCGCGACCAAGGGTGGCGATTACATCGCGTTCGGAGACTTTGGCTTGGTTGCCATGGAACCCGCCTGGATCAAATCCAATCAAATTGAAGCTTGCCGTATCACGATGAGCCGTTTTTTCAAGCGTGGCGGTAAAATTTACATTCGCATTTTCCCCGATAAGCCAATCACCAAAAAACCTGCCGAAACCCGAATGGGTTCTGGTAAGGGCGCGGTGGAGTATTGGGTCGCGGTGGTCAAACCAGGACGCATCATGTTCGAGGTTGAGGGCGTCACCGTGGAACAGGCAAAAGAGGCTTTCCGTTTGGCTGGGCATAAACTGCCGATCAAAACCAAGTTCATTAGCCGCGAGGTTTACGATGAAGCGCAATGATCACCTCAAAACCTTCCGTGCGATGAGCATTGCTGACCTCGACAAAGAAGTCTTGGCTCGCAAGCAAAAACTCATGGAACTCCGCATTCAAGGTGCGGTTTCGACCGTCCCAAATCCATCACAGATCAATACCCTGCGCAAAGAGGTGGCACAGCTTTTAACCCTCGCCACCGAAAAACGCACCGATGGTCTTCAAAAGAAGGTGAAATAACATGGCGCGTAAGAGTTTCGTGGGCGTCGTGGTTTCGGACAAGGCAGACAAGACGGTTTCCGTTAAAGTCGAACGTAAATTCACGCACCCGCTTTACGGCAAGGTCGTGACCCGTTCCAAAAAGTTCGCCAGCCACGATGAAAAGAACGAATACAAGGCGGGCGACATCGTTGAAATTGTGGCGGTGCGTCCGATCTCGAAAACCAAGACTTGGAAAGTTGCCAAGCTGGTTGAAAAGGGCAGGGATTAAGCGTGATTCAACCAACCACTTACGTTGATTGCGCCGATAACACTGGTGCAAAACAACTAAACTGCATTCGCGTCATGGGCGGACTTGCCAGGGGTTCATCGAACCAAAAGTACGCCGGCGTCGGTGATGTGATCGTGGCTTCGGTCAAGGATTGCGCCCCACGTGGCACGGTCAAAAAAGGCGATGTCGTCAAAGCCGTGATCGTCCGCACCCGCAAAGAAGTAAAACGTCCCGATGGCAGCGCGATTCGTTTTGATCGCAATGCTGCGGTGATCATCAATGCTCAAGGCGAACCTCGAGGCACACGCGTTTTCGGACCTGTCGCTCGAGAACTCCGTGACCGCCGCTTTATGAAGATTATCTCCTTAGCGCCGGAGGTGCTGTAATGGCGAGCGAACCAACCCCGTTGCACGTCAAACGTGGCGATACCGTCAAGATTGGTCAGGGCAAAGACCGCAACAAGACAGGTCGTGTCTTGCGCGTTCAACCCAAGAAGAGCACCATTATCGTTGAAGGCATCAACATCGTTAAAAAAGCCATCAAACCAACCCAGGAAAACCAACGCGGCGGGTTTGAGACTTTTGAAGCCCCGATCCATGCGTCAAAAGCACTCTTGGTCTGCCCGAGTTGCGGCAAAACCACCCGTGTGGCACACAAAGTTGTTGCGGACAAAAAAGTTCGTTACTGCAAAAAGTGCGATGCCGTCATCGAAGACAACCTCAAGTAAAGGAC
>JANLWR010000723.1:0-3209 GCA_031364625.1 Deinococcales bacterium
GGTCGGTAAAAAATATGAACCGGAAAACCTGCGACAATCGCACGACGCATTCCAGAATCATGAACTTTGGGCATCATTTCTGGAAATTCACGCAAGCCCTGAACAATATCCTGTACTGCATTATAAAACGTTGTCCCCAAACCATATTCTTGCTCGAGATTCAATTCCATTAAGACAAATTCCTCGAGCGCATCCTCGAGGAATACATCTTGGTATTGTTGTTTATCGTCGAAGTGCGGCTCTGGCCCGAGCGAAGGCTTCCTCTCCAGGAATCAGTTTAATTTCGCCCTTTTGTACTGCTTCAATACGCCGATTGATTTCCGTTTCCCATAACCCATCGAGTTCAGCTTCTGAAGGTTGTTCCATACTCAGCAACAACGCTTTTGCCAGTTCGCTTCGTTCAGCAAATGGTAACTGCAATGCGGCATTTTTCATCTCGAGCAAGCTCATGACATTATTGTGCCACAAGAATCCAAATATTTGAAGCACCAAATCAAAATGCTTTAAAAATGTTCGGTCTCACCTCGAGCCGCAAGCAAATACATTGTAAAGTCTAGTTTATGAAACCAAAATCTGGGTTTGATTTGTGGAACTTCTGGTTGACTCGAGTGGTGCTCACCATCATTGTGACCATTAGCATTCGAGTGATTGTTGCCATCTTGGACGGTGCAGGATTACCGATGCTGGTTACTCGAGCGCTTGGATTTGTGATTGGAACTACCGCTCTGCTCGGGCTTGGCAGAATCAATTGGCTGCAAGCAAATACGAATGGTTTAATGCCGCCCAACCCAGTTCGAGGTTTATTGTACGGCGCGTTGGCGGGAGTGATTTTGTACAGTTGCATTGTTCTAATTGCCAGATTGGCAGGTTGGTATTCGGTGCGATCCGTTTCTTTTGATGCGGGTAGTTTATTGAGCGTTTTTGCTTTGCTGATTTTCGCGGCAGCTTTTGAAGAGGTTTTGTTTCGTGGCATTTTGTTTCAATCGTTCGAGAAAGCTGTCGGTACGTCTTGGGCGCTTGCCGTCAATGGTTTGCTATTTGGCGTTTTACATTTGGGCAACACAAATGCCACCTTAGTTAGTGCGGTGGCGGTTGGTTTGGCTGGTGTGGCACTCGGTGCACTTTTTGTCTTCACCAGGGATTTGTGGTTGTTGACTGGTGTTCATGTCTTCTGGAATTTTATGCAAGGACCAATTTTTGGCGTGGCGGTGTCTGGCAACACGTTTCAGAGTTTGATTCAACCGCGTATTCAAGGTTCGGAAGTCTTTACGGGCGGCGCGTTTGGCTTTGAGGCTGGGATCATCACGATTGTTTTATGTTTGGTCAGCAGCTTTTGGTTGATCCAAAAGACTCAAAAAACGCCGCTGTGGCACTGAAATTAAAACAAAGGTGTGTTTCGTTTCACCAGTTGCAACGTCAAACCCCAAGGGTCGCGCACGAACACCACCGAATCACCATTCGGGAAATGCACAGCTTCACCCTCTTGCTTGCCCCCTGCCGCCTCGAGCCGAGCAATATCGGCGGCAATGTCGCTCGAGGTGAACGCAATGTGTTGCGTCCAAACGCTGATTTCCCAGTAATTTGGAATTTGACCGTTGGGATTGTGGTAAAACTCGAGCGTCAAACGGTTTTCATTGTCTGAGATGAAGTGAATAAACGGCACGGTCAGGTTTTCGCGCAGGATTTTCATGCCAATATTTTCGACGTACCATTTGACTTGGGCTACGGGTTCTGGAACGTTGTAAGCGGTGTGTTCAAATCGCATGTTGGTTCTCCTTAGATAGGTTCTCTCGAACTTTGTAAATGCCCCTTGAGTATAAAGGGTTCAAGTTGTATACTTTATAAGTTGTTGTTCCCTCGACTTTGAGCCGGGGCGGGTTTTTTAAACCCGCCCCATTCTTATGGCAAAAGGTTTGAGGGAAAAGAAACTCGACTCGAGAAAATGGTTCTCGAGCAAATTGGAGGTGAAATGAACGCATTAGAAGATATTGCACGTGACGTGCTCAAACCGCTCGGCTATGAGGTTTTGGAAGTGATCGTCTCGAGCGGTCGGGTCAGCACGTCTTTGATTGTCAGGATTGACCGAATTGACGAAACGCCGGTCACGGTGGACGATTTAACGCGGGCTTCGAACGTGCTCGGATTGGAACTCGATCACCTCGACCCAATTCAGGGCGAGTACAAGCTCGATCTCGAGTCGCCAGGTCCGAAACGACCGCTTATTACGGTGCGGCATTTTGAACGGCACATGGGTTTGAAAATCAAGGTCAAACGCCAAGACGCGTCAATCATTGGTGCAATCGTGGCGGTCACAGCCGATACCGTGACGCTCGAGTTGGATGGCAATATCACAGAGACACTGCCGATTGCAGGGATTCGCGCTTATTTGGCTGAATGGCCCGAGTCGCACCGTTAAGTTCGCACCGTTAAAGAACCACAGGAGTTTGTATGAACAAAGACCAGCAGAGAGAATTTGTTAGCGCACTCGAGGAAATTGCAGTCGCTCGAGGCATGGACAAAATGCAGTTGATCACGGCGTTTGAAGAGGCGCTGCAACAGGCGTACACGCGCAACGTCGAACCTGACAAGCGGGTCGAGGTGCATCTTGACGCCGAAAAGGGTGAACTCGAGGTCTTGATCATTCGTGAGGTGGTCGAAAAAGTTGAGGATGTGGATAAGCAAATATCCTTGGCAGATGCCCTCGAGCTTGACCCAAGCGTGGAATTGGGCATGGAAATGGAATTTCCGGTTCCGCCCGAATCGTTCAGCCGTATCGCCATTCAGACGACCAAACAGGTGGTCACGCAAAAAATGCGCGAGGCGGAGCGCAACATCGTTTACAACGAATACA
This sequence comes from Deinococcales bacterium, assembly GCA_031364625.1. Classification (GTDB taxonomy): domain Bacteria; phylum Deinococcota; class Deinococci; order Deinococcales; family JAAFIG01; genus JANXTZ01. The sequence goes on from JANLWR010000723.1 coordinate 2,852, forward strand.
AAGACCGTCAGGGCGAGGTCATTACGGCGCAGGTGGCACGTCAGGACAACAAGGGCAACACCTTTGTCGAACTTGGTCGCGGCGAGGCGATCATGCCGCCCAAAGAGCAAATTCCTGGCGAGCGCCTGGCTTCAGGCTCGAGAACCAAGGTTTACCTGAAAACCGTTGAAATGGGCAACCGAGGTCCGAGCATTTTGGCATCTCGAGCCGCACCAGAGTTGTTGTTGCACCTGCTGAAGCAAGAAGTGCCAGAAGTGAATGACGGCACGGTTGAGATTAAAGCCATTGCCCGCGAAGCCGGTCAGCGCAGCAAAATCGCGGTCTTCTCGAGAAACTCGAACGTTGACCCGATTGGCGC
>JANLWR010000730.1:0-3612 GCA_031364625.1 Deinococcales bacterium
ATCCTTTAAAAGCAACTTTTAAGATCATTACGCTTTCCCCAGAAGTTCAAGTTCAAGATGCACTCGGCACGGTGCTGATGCAAGTCAAACAAAAACTCTTCACGCTCAAAGAAGACACCACCATTTTTGCGGATCAACAAAAAACGATTCCCTTGTACAAAATGAAGGCGGATCGTGTCATCGGTTTTGGCGCGGTTCACACCATCACAAGGGTTTCGGACAACACCAAAATAGGTGCGGTCAAAGCCGACGGACTTCGTTCGATCTTGCGAGCACGTTATACCGTGACCGATGCAAACGATAAAACCGTGTTTAAAATTCGTGAAGAAAATCCTTGGATCAAAGTTATCGATGCCATCTTAGGTGAAATTGACTTGATCGGACCGTTCATTAGCATGTTCATCAATCCACGGTATCTGCTCGAGGATGAACAGGGTGTTTTGCGATACATCATTGCCAAAAAACGCAGTTTCTTCGAGCGTAATTTTACCCTCGAGCAAGTTAAAGCCGAAGAGAACGAAGATTACGATGAGCGCCTGATTGCCCTGGCACTGATTCAAACGATTTTCCTCGAACACCGCAAAGGTTAACGTTTGCCTTTCGCCTTCAACTCGCGCAACCTTGCACGGGTTTTTGATTACCCAAGCAACTGACTTAAAAAATACGGCAATTGCTTGCGCCACCAGACCCAATCGTGGTTGACATTCTCACCCCAAAATTCCACCCGCGCAGGAATGCCCTTGCGCTCGAGAAGCGTCTGCATCGCCTTGGTGTCACGGATCATCGCATCCTCAAACGCGCCCTGACCCGTGCAAAATACAATCCTCGAGTTTCGGTAACAATTCAAAACGTGGTTGTCGTTCATGTGCTCGAGATACCACAACGGCGCGTTAAAGTACGCGGATTCGCCGCCTGCGTCACCAACAAAATCGTGTGGTTGATACAAACCCGACAGCGCGATCACGCCGTCAAACGCGTCTGGGTGTTTGAAGAAAAAATTGCTGGCATGAAACGCGCCCATGCTGCAACCCGTCGTCCACATGGTTTTTAAACCCGTGTTGTTTTGCACCCAAGGCACAATTTCTTGCATGATATGGCGGTCATAGTCTTCGTGACGCTTGGCGCGGTCGGCTGGGTGTGCACCTTGATTGGTCCACGATTGCCAGTCGATGCCGTCCACCGCAATGATTTTTACGCGACCCGTATCAATTAATCCCGCGCAAGCCTCGACCATTCCAAAATTCTCGAAATCGTAATAACGCCCTTCCTGGGCGGGAAAAGCCAGCACAGGTTGACCGAAATGACCGTACACTTTGAAGCTCATGTCATGACCCAGAGCGCTCGAGAACCAATTGTGGTATTCAACGTGCATAAGCGATCATAAGCGATTCTCGAGGTTCGTGATAGTGCGGCAGTCTCGAGCAAAAGTTTGATTCGCTTGAGAACCCTAATTTCAGTTTTGAGTCCGGATCAAGATTTCTCGAGTAACAGCGAGTCACCGATCTTGAGCCATTACAGCGCCTTACATATCCGTTGATGCAATTCTTGACCATAAAACGCACCTGACGGGCATGGTCGCTTCTTGCTCTCACTTCTATGCAAGGCGCTGTTTGTTGCCACTCCCATTGGTCGCCAATGTTCGACGCGAAGCGTCGAACATTGTGCAAGGTGCTGGAAGGGTGACGGTAGAGTAAAACCGATAACGGTAATAGTAAAAATCTAACCTGTTATAGACACTTAAACATCAAATAATGTCCCTCTAACACAGATCATTTAACTTCAATCTAACCAGCACACCATAAACGCCGATTCAAATTCCTTGTTGGGTTGTTTTGCAAGGCGAGGTTTTCAAGACCGTTTTGCTTGTGCCGCTCGAGAATCCAAAGACAAAACCAGGCTTCTTGCTGAGGTCATAAACGAAGCCGCGAACCTCGAGTCTTTTGCCCGCCAACGTCAGGAAGACACTCGAGCCAGACTCACTGGGGTAGAAGCCAGTCTCGAGCGGGCAAAAGCCTGGGTTGGCGGTGTAAAACGCATCGGCGGCAGCGAATAAAGCTCGAGGGTTATCACCGTCGTAAGAAAATGTACTCTGGGCAGTCAGGGTGATTCCTAAGACTTTTAATGTGGTTTTGAATCCCTCGAGCATCGTCTTGGTCAGGGCAATATCGGCTTTGCTGAAGACTGGAACTTGCACCGCCTGGGTTGGCAGGCAAGCCGTCAACCCAAGCAAACCCATCAACACCAATACCAGGAGGCTCGAGCCTCTCATGACCGTGGTGCTTGGGCTGGCGCGGCGATGATGTACGGAGTCACAACGATCAGTAAGTCGGTGTAATTGTCCACCGTCGAAGTGGTCTTAAACAAATCCCCCAAAATTGGAATGTCCGAAAGCCCTGGCAAGCCCGAACTCGAGCTGGAATGCTGATCTTGCAACAAACCACCAATCACAATCGGTTCGCCGTTTCGCACCCGAACGCTGGTGCTGGCTTGCCTCGAGGAGTACGAAACCGTGCCGCCTTGAATGCTGGCAGGACTCGCCACTGCGATGGAGAGGCTGGTTTCAATGAACGTCTGATCGGGTGAAATCTTGGGTAGCAAACGCATGGTGATGCCCGTGGTGACACTTGTTAAACTGGACTGCCCGTTGTTGGTGGTGACAATCGAGTACGTCTGCGTGGCTTGAAGGTTGGCTTCCACGCCGTCCAAGGTGGTAATCCGAGGTCGTGCCAGGGTGCGTCCGGTGTTGGTGGTTTTCAAGAAATTGATCACCTCGAGCAAACGCAAGGAAACCGCACTTCTCGAGATGTCGCCGAGTTGAAACACGCCTGGCGGGGCTTGTTCGGTGAATTGCAGATTGAGCAGTTTCTGGTAATCGATGCCCAAACTGAGCGCCGCCTGTTGATTGATCTCGAGGATGTTCGCCTCGAATGCCACCTGAGGTCTGGGTTGATCCAAGTCGGCGATGACCCCACGAATCAAAGCTGTGTCCTCTGGGGTGACGAAGACAATCAACGCCCGTTGTCTTGGGTCTACCTCAACTTTAAGGTTGTACGAACGCGTCAGAAATCCCGCCACAAAACCTGGATCGGCGTAGGCGAGCGGAATAATCAATGGTGCTCGAGGGTCACGCGGTCCGATGGCGCTGTCCAGATCACCTCGAGTCACGGTTAAAACTCGCCCATTCGGTGAGAGGGACACGGCAAAGGCGTAAGGAAATTGGATTTGCACATCATCACCCAACAGCTTGTAACTTGCCCCGAGTGGCAGTTGATCCTCGAGTTTGCCATTATCTGTCGGGAGTTCCACCTCGAGCAAGGTCAGGCGGTGGGCGGCGTAATCGATGGTGTAACGAATCACCCCTGTACTGGCTTGGAAGACCATGCCAGTCTGCGTCAGGCTGATGGTCAGGGACAGTTTGGCGGCAGTGGCAACACCACAGATCAGGGCGAACAGAACAACCATCATCACTCGAGCTTGATTCACAAATTCTCCTAAAGTCTATGGGTTTCAGTGCCTGATTGAACAGTGAAATTTAAGGGTGTAACTTGAGTTGAAAAACCTTCAAGCCATCACTCGGGTTGAGGTTGAACGGCTCGAGGCTGCTGGTCTGCG
>JANLWR010000763.1:0-6373 GCA_031364625.1 Deinococcales bacterium
CGGAAAGCGTGGTTTCAAAACCCTTCACGCCAGAAGATTTGTTTCCGCAGATTGACAAGGCACTGGCAAAAGTGGCGACCTTGAACGCCAACAATGCACCAATTGTGCTTGAACCCGTGGTGCTCGAGCCTGGAGCGCCAGCGCCCAAGATTCATTTTGAAACCTATCTGTTGCCGCTGCTCGAGAAAGCCGAGATCGAAACCGCACTGATTGTCACGACCAGCACCGAAGCGCAATTGTTGGCTCAGGCTGGACAGGAAATCAGCAACGGCGAATTGGTTTCGGTTTACATTCGGACGTTTATCTCAATCAGTGGCGGTTTGGGACGCAACCTCGAGTTTCCAGAATTGCATGGTTTGGCGCTCGAGTTTAATGGCAAAAGTGTTTTTGTTCAGCGCATCAATGACACCACCGCTTTGGTATTGTTTATCGGCGGCGCGAACATTCCAAGCACGGTGCGTTACTTGGTTCAACGTCAAATGCCAGGTTTGCAACAAGCTTTGGCTTAAACACATAACCCTGGCTCGAGTCTTGATGCGCGATTCGGCACGTCAAGTTTTATTTCAGATACTCGAGTTCCCAAGTCAGGTCGCGCAGCAACCAACCGCTGCCCTGAACTTGAATTTCGCCAGATTGCAAACTTTGAATCAGGTACTGACGCACATCGTTCATCTGAAAACCCAATTCGAGGACTTCACCCATGTTTCTCGAGCCGTCAAGCCAGGCGGGGATGTCGGCGGTGGTTCTGGACTTTGGAAGCTTCTTCACGCTGGCGGCGGAATGTTGAATTCTTAAACCAAACCAGGCAAAACGACTTGTCAGGCGCAAGTCGCCTTGTAAAAGCCAAGGCAGGGTGTTTTGAGCGACCTCAAAACTGCTGACCCCGAGCGCCTTTGCCAGGGAACGAATGCTCTTGCCGCCTTGAAACGGATGCGGAACTGCACCGAGGACCTGGGTGGGTTCCATAACGCGTGAAGGGCTACCAATCAGGGGTAAAATTCGCGCCCATTCATCGTTTAAACGCGCCCAATCGGTCATGAACAATGAAAATGGAATATCGAAATCGTTTGCCGCCTCGATCACGGTGACGTTAGGATAAAAACGAAACTGACCATTTGAAAGATGCAGTAAAAAACTTTGAACCGCCTCCAGCCCCTCCCAATCTAAAATTTCACCCGAAATGACTTCGCCGTTGGAGACATGTAAATTGAGTGGAACATCAGCCGTAACCTGCACCCGCCCAGATTGCTTGGTCAAATGAATCAACTCGAGCAAACTCGGCAGTGGCGTGTCTTGAAGATTACCTTCCATGAACCACCGTTAACAGCTCAAACCCATTCGCGGGTTCTAAGAGCAGAATGTCAGGACTGAATTTCTCGAGTTGGGTTTTGACCGCCTCCAAACGCTGACTCGAGTTGACAATCGCGCTGACGCTGGGACCCGCACCCGACAAAAACGCGGCGACCGCACCAGCCTCAAGTGCCCCTTCGATGGCATCTTGCATTCCCGGCACGAGGCGTGCTCTGTACGGTTGGTGCATGGCGTCGCGGCAAGCCTCACGCAAGACATCCGTATTTGAAGTCGCCACACCCGCCACCCACAATGCGGAGCGCGACAAATTAAAAACCATGTCCGCCCTCGAGTAACTGGCTGGCAGGGCTGCCCTGGCGTCTTCGGTTTTCAGTTCAGAACGTGGCACTGCCACCAACACGCGCCAGTCTTTGGGAACAGGCATCGAAATCGAAATCGGTTTGTCGCCCCGCATGACCGATGCCGTAAAACCGCCCAAAACCGCTGGAGCAACGTTATCGGGGTGTCCCTCGAGCTTGGCACAAACTTGCAAAACCGCGTCTTTGCCAAAATGCTCGCCAATAAAAGCTGCCCCCAAAGCCGCGCCAGCCACCAATGCCGCCGAACTCGAGCCTAAACCCCTCGCCAACGGAATTGGGTTTTTGGCACTCAGCCTCACGGCAGGGGCAGGCAGACCCGCGTGGTTGAAGGCGGCACGAAAACCTTGATGAATCAAATTGTCAATTCCAGAAATATGCCCTTGCCCCGCGTATTCAAAAACGTCAGAGCTTGAAAGTTCGGCATCCACCTCGAGCCACAATGACACCGCCAAACCGAGCGAATCAAAACCGGGTCCAAGGTTTGCCATTGTTGCCGGCACTCGAACTCGAGCCATAATGTTCTGACGCAGCTTTTGCTGATCCATGCGCCCACAGTCTAACCTTGTGTGGCGCTCAAAACCAAGGTCTAGGACGTTTTCTTGACGAAATTTTATCAGCTATGACATTGTATAATGAAGCAGTTAAAAACAAAAGTCCATCTCTATCGGGTTTTTACGATTCCAAAATGTCAAAGTTGGAATCGTTTGAATCAGAAATTCATTTCGATGCGGCATCCGCACCAAGGTCAGTGGCGGCACGTTCGCCCGTGACCCAATACTGCACCCGCTCGAGAACATTTTCGACATGATCGCCAATGCGTTGCAAACTGCGCCCCACCCGCAACAACGCCAGCGCTTTGGTGATCGTGCGCGGGTCTTCGATCATGTACGTGACCAGCTCGCGCTGAATTTGTTCGTACAAATCATCGATCTCGAGGTCAACCTGCGCCGCCAGGTACGCGCTTGAAGCATCGCGCTGAACAAAAGCCAAACTGGCTGCCTCGAGCATGTTTTTGAGCCTGGAAATCATGTGTGCAAGGTTGATGTAGCGCTTTAACGGGGGCTCACTTGCCAGAAGCCGCGCGTCGTCGGCAACGTGCACCGCATAATCGCCGACCCGTTCGAGGTCGGAGAGTGATTTGAGGATTGCGGCAACCAGGCGCAAATCACCCGCCACGGGTTGATGCAAGGCAATAATTTTCAGGCATTCCGCCTCGAGTTTGACTTCCAGTTCGTCCACGCGGCGTTCAATCTCATGCACCGCGTCGATCTTGTCAATTTCCCGCTCGAGCAAGACTTTGCCCGCCAAGGAAAGCTGCTCGAGGTTGAGCGACATCATTCGGACAAATTCGGCGCTTAAGTCGCGCAAATCACGTTCTAGGGCTTCTCGCATAGGAACTCCTTTTTTGATGCTTAAGCTGGTTTGAGGTCGCTGACTTCTCTCATACGATACCCCTTGCCGCGTACCGTCTCAAGGAATTTGGGCGCGGTCAGGTTTTCCTCGAGTATCGCACGCAGTTGTGTGATGTGCTGATCCACAGTGCGTTCGCCACCCACGAACTCCAGACCCCAAACCCGGTCTAACAATTCTTGACGGCTGTAAACCCGCCCCGCGTGAGCGCCCATAAACGCTAGCAAGTCAAACTCGCGGCGCGTCAAATTCAGTACCCGCCCAGCCAGCCGAGCCTCGCTCGCGTCCTGGTCAATCTCGAGCGCACCGAGTCGCACCAGACTTTTACGCCCATTCGTACCAACCCGACGCAGCAACGCCCGCACCCGAGCCGCCAATTCTGCGGCGCTAAAAGGTTTGGTCAGGTAATCGTCCGCGCCGGCGTCAAGCCCTTCAACACGGTCACGTTCGCCCGCTCGAGCCGTCAGCATTAAAACCGGCAAACCGGCAAATGCCGTGTTTGCCCGAAGCTGCGACAACCAATTGATGCCAGATTCGTCGGGCAGCATCCAGTCCAGCACCACCGCGCTGACATTCGCCAGTTGATCCCAAGCCTCATGCGCCGTGGCGCAAGCCCGCACCGCATAGCCCGCCTGCTCGAGGTGAAAGCGCACGGCTTCACGCACTGCAAGTTCGTCTTCGACCACCAACACGGTCAACGTCATGACGCAATTATCAAAGTTCGATGTCAGCTTAACGTCATGGAATGATCTTGGGATTTCACCTTCAAGACATAACCCCGCCCGTGCACCGTCGAAATGTACCTCGAGTCCTCACGGTTGTCACCCAGGATCGCCCGAAGTTGCGAGACGTGCTGGTCCACGGTGCGCGGTTTGCCCCTGAAATCCGTACCCCAAGCCGAACGGAGCAAGGTCTGTTTGCTTAAAACTTGCCCAACGTTCAACATCAAGACCGTCAGCAACTCGTACTCGCGGCGCGTCAAATGAAGCTCGAGTTCATCCTTCCAAGCCCGACCCAAATGCGTGTCGAGCCGCAAATCTGCCACACTGATTTGTGCAAGGTGCTCGTTTGGCAAGACCACAGGTTGCTCGAGGTTCTCGCACAAGCGCCGCGCCCGAACGCTGAGTTCGAGTGGGTCAAACGGATAGCAGACAAAGTCATCACACGCCCTGATCGCCTCGTTGATCGTGGCACTCGAGTCCAGAATCGCCAGCATTGGCACATGATGCACAGCGTTTTCAAACGCCAACTCGGGTTTGAACTGAAACACGACCAAATCCGTGACAGCGCTCGAGACGCCAGATTGCTCGAGTACCCCAGAAGCTTCAGTCCTGACGACAAAACCACCCATCTCGAGATGGCTGCGCAATCCCTCACGGACAATGGGTTCGTCATAAATTAAGGTCAACCTGTGACTTGCCATGAAAGCAGTTTGCACGGGAATTGTCAGAGGAGCGTCAAGGGGAAGCGAAGGGCGAGCAACGTTTTGGGGCAGGCTCGAGGTTCAAGGTTCATAGCCACTCCAAAACGCGGCTTCTCGAGGGTGACGCAGCAAATCAATCAGCGCGGCAGGTTGCAAGTTGTGCAAGGTCAACTCACTGACATCTGCCCAGAGGAACTCGAGGTGAGGCTCTTGAGACTTGAAACTCGAATCATTGAGGGTGGCTTCAAACACATGATTGATCTCAAAATGGAGGGTATCTTTGCTCTGAAAACTGGCTTCAACAGCGCCAAGGTAACGCCCAATGGTCGCCTGACACCCAAGTTCTTCATGTAACTCTCGAGCGATGGCAACGTGTACAGATTCGCCAAGCTCGACATGACCGCCAGGTAAAAACGTGTTGTCATAACCTCGAGCACGCGCCAACAAAACCTTATTTTCGGATCGAATCACGGCACGTCCAAGCAAATGAAATTGTTGTTCCATAAGATGCAGTTTACGTTCAAAGCTCGAGAATCCATCCCTCAAATACTCATGGGGTCAGCTTGTGCCCTGACGCTGCCATGACAATTGCCGAGCACACTTTCAAACGGAGGAATTATCCATGAAAAAACTTCTTATTGCAGGTGCAGTGGCACTGACGGCAGTGGCGATTGCCCAAGACGGTAAATCGTTGACGGGTGCTGGGGCAAGCTTTCCGTTTCCGCTCTACCAAGAAATGTTCGCGCAGTACAACAAAACCACGGGCGTTCAAGTCAATTATCAATCGGTCGGTTCGGGCGCTGGGCGCACGCAGATCATTGCCCAAACCGTGGACTTTGGCGCGTCCGACGCCTTCATGAACGATGAACTCTTGAAGACCACCCCTGGCGCAATTGTTCACGTGCCAATGGCAATCGGTGCGGTTGTACCTGTTTACAACGTTCCTGGCGCTCCTGACAAACTAAAATTCACGGGCGATGTGCTGGCGCAAATTTACTTGGGCAAGATCACCAAATGGAACGATGCCAAAATCGCCAAACTGAACATGGGCGTCAAGCTGCCAGATTTGGCAATTCAAGCCGTCTACCGTTCTGACGGCTCTGGCACAACCGCTATTTGGGTTGATTACCTGGCTAAAGTCTCGAGCGACTGGGCTGGTACGGTTTCCAAGGGACCGCAAAGCACCGTCAAATGGCCCGTCGGCGTCGGTGGACCTCAGAACGCAGGCGTGGCAGGTTTGGTCAAGCAAACAACTGGCGCAATCGGTTACGTCGAAACCGTGTACGCCAAAGCCAACAAGCTCGAGTACGGTGTAGTTCGCAATACAACTGGTAAATTTGTAGACGGTGGCAATCTGAAAGAGGTGGCACTGGCAAGTGATTCCAAGTCACTGCCGAGCGACACTCGGGTTTCGTTCACCAACAGCGACATTGGTTATCCGATCTCGGGTTTCACCTGGATTTTGGTTTATAAAGAGCAAAAGTACGGCAAGCGCACCGAAGCGCAAGCCAAGAGCCTGGTGGATTTGCTCAAATGGATGCTTAGCGACGGTCAGAAGATCAACGAACAGCTTTCTTACGGTCAAATTGACGGTTCGGCGCTGGCAAAAGCCAAGAAGATCGTCTCGAGCATCACTTACGGCGGCAAAACGCTTTAAAGCTCCAACATCGAATCTGTACCCTCGAGAAACCTATTCTCGAGGGTTTTTCAATTCCATGATATTTCCTTGACAATTGCGCCTCATGCTGGAGTTGTGAAAGCCACCGTACCGCGACCACGACGCCAGGGGAACAGCTCGAGAGCTGATGCCAGATTTCAGAATGTTATTGTTGCCCTCGCCAGCATCGTACTGATGACCGCTTTGGCGTAC
>JANLWR010000798.1:0-2534 GCA_031364625.1 Deinococcales bacterium
GCGCGGCTTCGGGCGGCGCGAAGGTGCATGAGAGCGCGTCTCGAGGCTTTCAGGTCGGTCAAGACCACCTCTCGGGTCAGATCATGATGGAATCTCGTGCCGTCATCCTCGAGTTGCAATAGGCTTGCGCGTTCCAAATCAATCAGCGCGGTTTCGAGTTCCTCGAGTGAACGCCCTGAAACTTTGCGAAGGTGATTCATGCTGCTGCCATCGCCAAGAATTGCGGCGGCTTCTAAGACTTGCCTCGCTTCGTCGGGCAGGTGTTCCAAGCGTGCGCGAACCAAATCATGAACTCGGGTGACGCTCTCAATGTCGGAGGCGCGCAGCAGCTCGAGCAAATAAAACGGGTTGCCGCCCGAGGTGCGGTGCAGACTGCTGGCGTTGATTGAACGCCCCAAAGTTTGGGCGAGGCGTTCAACATTTTGTTCGTTTAGCCCCTCGAGTTTTACCCGTCGCCCCAAATCCTCGCGCCCGATCAACTCGAGAATCGGTTTGAGGTTGGCTTTGCTGGTTTCGGTGTCGCGCATGGTGGCAAGCAGCAAGAAACCGGTTGGTTTGGAATGCCGCATCAGGTGCACGATCAACTCGAGCGTGCCTTCGTCCGCCCATTGAAGGTCGTCTATCAACAGCAACGTCGGACGATCAAGATTGGTCAGCAACACCCGAATTGCCTCGAACAAATGGCGTCGCTCGAGTTCTGGGTTGGTGTTGGGGCTGCTTGGCTCGAGGAGGTCTGGCACAAATCGCGCCAGCGCATCACGCCAGGCGCTGTTCATGGTCTGAAGGATTTCTGGGCGTGAACGAATCAGTTTTCGGGCGACGCGATCAAAAGCTTGTAACGGAATGCCTGTCGGGGCGCTGACCCCACTGGCGACCAGAAACCCTGGCGATACGGTCATGGCGTTGCGGGCAATTTCCCGCGCAATTCGGGTTTTGCCCACGCCAGGTTCGCCCGAGATCAAGACCAGCCGCGTTTCACCAAAGCGTGAACGTTCGAGTTCCGCCAGCAGCAACTCGAGTTCGGTCTCACGCCCAACGAGCGGCACGTCGGTTTCCTCCAATCCAATAGAAAGCGAAAGATTGGGTTTTTGCACTTTGAAATCCCGCTCGAGTTGTGCCCGGCAAAGGTTCGCGTCCGAACGCGCCAACTCCAGCGCCTCGCGGGTTTTTTGGGTCGATGGCACACCCAACTCCTCGATAAGACGTTTCTCGAGTTTGGAAAACGTTGCGACCGCCACGTCCTCGCGGCTTACCGCACCAGCCACCAGCATCAAAATTCTGGCGGCATCTTCCCGAGGCTCGAGATGATCGGCTTGGGTCAGTTCCAAAAATGGGATGGCTTCCTCGAAACGCTGCGTCTCGAGCGCCAACCGTGCCAGTTTGAAGGCAAGTTCTGAACGCTCCATTTCGAGGGTTTCCCGGGTCTCGAGCAACCACTCCTCGAACTCCTGCCCGTAGCCAGAATCCCATTCTGGCAAGCGCACATTTGCCAAAAACGACCCACCCCAAACATCCCACGCCGCCTGCAAATCGCCAATTTCCAAAAGCTTTCTGAACTCGAGCACATCGCACTCGAAATTGAGAATTTCCAACGTCTCGAGGTCGGTTTTGAAATGCTTGCCCAAGCTTTGCGCCAAATTGGTTCGGGCTGCCGAAACGCTGTTCAGCGGGTCGCTGGCTTCCGCCCAAAGAAGCCGTGCCAGATCGCGGCGGTTTGCCCGACCATGCAAAGACAGGTACGCCAGAAGACACAGCAGTTTCACGCCCAACTTTGGCGTGCGCCCTTTGACCTGTATATTTGGCACTCCCAGCCATGAAAAACGCAACGCCATGATAAACCAGCCTATCAGAGGATGGTAAAATTTGAATTTGAAACCATTGAAAACCGTTCACAACCCGCAAGAACACCACCTCGAGCATGAATATACTCAAATGGGTCTGAAAGCGGTCTGAGTGGGTTTGAGTTGTCAAATACGGGCGAAACTCGAGATGACAAAACCACTTCAAAGACAAGAAGCTCGAGATAAGAAGCCACCCTAAACAAAATGGGATCGCTTCTTGACCATAAAACGCACCTGGCGGGCATGGTCGCTTCTTGACCATAAAACGCACCTGGCGGGCATGGTCGCTTCTTCTTGGTCTCAAGACGCACCTGTCTTACCCTTGAAGCAGCACCTGTCTTGACCATAAACGTGCACCTAGCAGGCATGGTCGCTGACGGGCTTGGGCGCTTCGGGCGAGACCGCTTGACCCTAAAATGCACCTGTCTTGATGCCAAGACGCACCTGACGGGCGGCATCGCTGACGGGCATGGTCGCTTCTCCCGTCAGCGGAAGAAGGACAAAAAACTCGAGCCACACACGTAAAAACGAAAACTCCCTTCTCTCCTGGGAGCTACGGTTTGCACACATCCTGAACCCTGAGCAGTGACCAACCTTGGTACAAGTCATAAAACCTTCGCAATCCTAAACTCATCGTCTTCGTTCCCGCTGGTCGTTCCGAAACATACCCTTTCCACCCCCCTAACCGAGCAA
>JANLWR010000832.1:0-4162 GCA_031364625.1 Deinococcales bacterium
CAGACGAGGACCGCGAGGGTGAAGCGATTGCCTGGCATTTGCTGGACGAACTCAAACCCAAAGTACCGATCAAGCGCATGGTCTTTCACGAGATCACCAAAGAAGCCATCTTAAACGCCATCAAAAACCCCAGGTCGGTCGATGAGAACCTGGTTCAAGCCCAGGAGACGCGTCGGGCGCTGGATCGTTTGTACGGTTTTGAAGTTTCGCCAGTCTTGTGGAAAAAAGTCAAACCGCAGCTCTCGGCGGGACGCGTTCAAAGCGTCGCAACGCGCTTGTTGGTCGAACGCGAACGCGAACGCATGGGTTTCACGCCAGCCAGTTGGTGGGACATTGACGCCAAGTTTGAAACCCTAAAACACGAAGAATTCCCCGCCAGCCTGATCGAACTCGAGGGCAAACGCCTGGCTTTGGGCAAAGATTTTAACCCCAAAGGTGAGTTCGTTGGCGGCGATAAAATCGTGCGCCTCAACGAACTCGAGGCTCGAGGTTTGGCTGCCAGTTTGAAGGGCGCGAATTTTAAGGTTTTATCCACCGAAGAAAAACCGTTCACGCAGCGCCCCTATGCGCCGTTCATCACCAGCACCTTGCAACAAGAGGGTGGGCGCAAGCTGAACTTTACCGCCCAACGCACCATGAGAACCGCGCAGCGCTTGTATGAGGGCGGTTACATCACGTACATGCGTACCGACAGCACCAGCCTCTCCAAAGAGGCTTTGAACGCGGCTCGAGAGCAAGTGCGTGATCTTTACGGCGAAAGTTTCTTGCATCCAACGCCGCGCACCTACGAGAAAAAAGTCAAGAATGCCCAGGAGGCGCACGAAGCGATTCGACCCGCCGGCGAGAAATTCCGCACGCCACAAGAACTAAAAGGTGAACTCGGCGAGGACGAATGGAAAGTCTACAACCTGATCTGGAAACGTACCGTGGCATCACAGATGGCGGACGCTCGAGGGCGCAGACTAGCGGTCCGAATCGCAGGAACGACCAGCGACGCTCGAGCCACCATTTTTGCAGCTTCCGGCAAAACCATCGACTTCGCAGGTTTCTTACGGGCTTACGTCGAAGGTTCTGACGACCCTGAAGCCGCACTCGAGGACCGTGAAATTAACCTGCCGGCTTTGGCGCAAAATGACCGTGTGACCGACAAAACCCTCGAGCCAAAGGGTCACAGCACCCAAGCCCCAGCGCGGTACACCGAAGCCTCTTTGGTGCAGGCGCTCGAGGAGAAGGGCATTGGACGACCCAGCACCTATGCCAGCATCATTCAAACCATTCAAGACCGTGGTTATGTCTTCAAACGCGGCACGGCACTGATCCCAACCTTTATTGCGTTTTCGGTCATCACCTTGCTCGAGAAGCACTTCACCAAATTGGTCGATTACAGCTTTACCGCAAAACTCGAGGATGATCTTGACGGCATCGCCAACGGCGAGCAAAAACGCAGTCCGTACCTGAACAACTTTTACTTTGCCGCCGAATCTGGTTTAAAACCCATGATTGCCGAGAACCTCGAGAGCATCGATCCTCGAGCCATCGCCACCATTTTTATTCCGCGTCTCGAGGGCAGTGGAATTGAAGTTCGGGTTGGACGCTACGGCAGTTTTATGCAGCGCGGCGACCAAAAAGGCAACATCCCCGAGGACTTCCCACCAGATGATCTGACGCTTCAAAAGGCAGAAGAACTGCTGACCCAAAAATCCAACGAACGCGAGTTGGGGATTGATCCGCACTCTGGCATGACCGTCAGCGCCAAATCTGGACGCTTCGGACCTTACGTCAGCCTCGGCAACCCTGGCGAGGTTGGTGTGAAAAACGCCAGCCTCTTCCCAACCGACAAAATCGAAGAAATTACGCTCGAGCACGCCTTAAAACTGTTATCCTTGCCCCGTTACGTTGGCGTTTCGCAGGGCGAAGAAGTCTGGGCATTCAACGGCAAATTTGGACCGTACATCAAACGCGGCGGACAAGAGGACAAGGGCGACTCGAGAACCATTGGTACTCACGAAGAATTGTTCAGCATTACGCCAGAGCAAGCCGAAGAAGTGTTTGCCCAACCCAAAACCAGGGGTCGTGCCGCAGCCAAACCACCCGCCAAAGTTTTCGAGTTTGAAGACCGCAAACCCATCGAACTGCGCGACGGACGTTTTGGACCGTACCTGTCCGACGGCGAAATGAACGCCTGGTTACGCGCAGGCGACCGACCAGACGATCTAGACGCAGACCGCGCTCGAGATATTTTCAACGAACGCGCCAAACTGCCAAAAGGCAAACCAGCGAAAAAGACAACCACAACCAAAACGGCGGCAACCAGCAAAACCAAAGCCAGCACTTCAAAAACCGCCACTCGAGCCAGCAAAACCACGAAAAAAGCCCCAACTCGAGCCGCCAAAACAGCAAAACCCAAAGTTGCCAAAACCTCAGTTGCTAAAACCCCAAGCGAAAAACCCGCCTGGACTGAACTCGAGCCTTTCGCGCAAACCTTTGACCCAACCACCGCGCAACTTTTAAAACTGGTCAACGGTCAAGGCGTCAAAATGGCGGAAGCCGCCACACAATTGCGCATTACCCCAGAAGACGCCATGAGCCGGTTTAGGGCATCGAACTTTAAGTTGTACAACCTGTACCGTAAATCTCGAGCCGCCAGCGCCATTTGAGGTTCGGTAAAACTCGAGATTCAAAGCAACCCAAACTCACCCGCAGGATTGCCCATGGTGGCAAACAACAACGCACGGCATCAACTTGGAAAGTGGTCTCAAAAAAAGGGTGTATGCCAGTTTTATAATGCCTCAAAAACGGTAGAATAGACTTTATGGCTTCAAGGTATCGCACGCGTTCAGGAATTGTGGTTCGGCGCAATGTCACCCCTGCCGGCGATGTGATTCTTGGTTTGCTGACGCCTGAAGGAAAATTGCGTGGTGTTGCCAGGGGTGGTGTCAAAGGCTCGAGATCGCCGCGTCTGAATTTGTTCCAGCATTTGACCGTACAAACCTACGAAAAACCTGGCAACGACCTGGCAACCCTCTCCGAAATCATGCTCGAGGGCGCATTGCCCGGACTCTCGAGTCCCGACGTTTATCCGTTTGCGCATTTCTTGTGCGAACTTGCCGACAAACTCTATCAAGAAGAGGATTTTGTCGGTCAGGCGGGGTTTGAACTCTTCACGGGCGGCTTGCGCGGTTTGGTGCGCCACGACGACCCTGACCGCATCACGCTTTTAATCGCCTGGAAACTGCTGGCGCTTCACGGCATGTTCCCTCGGGTTTCAAGCTGTATCGAAACGGGTGATTTTGAGAATTTAACGCATTTTGACGCGGGGGCAGGGGGTGTCACCAGCGCCAGCGTTGGGCGAGGTTTGAACATTGGCGAGGAAGCGATTGAGGAACTCGGCAACATTGCTCGGGGAACGGTGCGCGAGGTTCTCGAGGAAGAACTTTCCGACAGCGCCAGGGCGGGCTTGTGGTTGGCGCTCGAGGCTTACTTGGGCGTTCACGTCAGTATTTTGCAAGCTTGGGGTGCGGTCAAATTGATGCGCTCGAGTCAGTTGCAGGTCGCGTAGTGCAAATATCTGTACTAATTTCTTTAACTTTAAGCTAACGATCTTAACCAATCCTCGAGAAGATTAAGTCGTCAAACATGCAATCACATCCTGAAATTTTCTTAAGCCGAACATGCAGATATCAGTGGTTCTAAATTAAAGACACTGACTTGAATTTCTACTTTCGAGTCAGTGTCTTATCGGTGAAATTTACAATACATCTAAGGAATTGCTACATTAACCGAAAGTACGTTACCCATCCTATATGAATTTCCAGTAGCGTCAAAGACCTTAGCTTGATAGGATCGGAAACCATTATCTTTTGAGGTAAGATTGACAATTTGTTCATAAGGTGCAGTTAAATCTTCACCTAATTTAATTTCAGGGTTATTAACTGATACTTCATAAAATTCAACCCGAGTAACCCCGACAATACTGGTTGGAATGCCTGTAAGTGTAATAGACCCAGCAGTTGTGACGTTAATCGTGTTGCTCGACCCTAAGAGATCAATATTTAAGGCGTTATCAGCATAATACCATTGAATACTGCTAGGTAATATACCACTCGTGATTGAACTCGTACCATTTCCACTAATAACAGTAGTTAAATAATTCCAACCAGGA
>JANLWR010000894.1:0-2876 GCA_031364625.1 Deinococcales bacterium
GACCTTGGCCGCAATCTCGTTGATTTCCGAGAACAAACGGTCATACATCACGCGTTGCAAAATGCTTTTGACCAACATCGATTGCGCCCCAAGGTTGATGGCGCTGCGTTGATTGACGGTCGAGACTGCTTTTTTCAGGGCATTCGTGCCAGCATCAATCAATTTTTGCGTGCCAATTTGAGGCTCGAGCCGTCTGAAGACATTCTGAGCACTTTGCACCCGCGCCAAAGCGCCAGGAGGGTCGGACGTGACCGAAGTGCGGGCTGCCTCGAGCGAGGTGGCAATCGATTGATAACCCGCAATCAAATCGAGAGCCGTTGTTGTGGCTAGCGGTGCTCTGGGGGCAGCAGTTGTCGTGGCTTGTTGTGCAAAAGCCAAACTACCCAAAGTCAAACCCGTGACCAAAATAAAACCGAGCCATTTTTGATTCATGTTCATGAAGACCTCCAACAAGTGCCCAACTGCTGATTCCCTTTTTGTGTTTGCATGATTTCCCCTTTAAAACATTTTTAAACAAAGGAGCTCGAGTGTACAAGTTTTAAGTGCTTTGCAACATGATTTGATCGAGCGCGTTGACCTCGGACAACACCCTGCCCACATTGACCGAAGAGTTTGCCAAAACCGTTAAAATACCGTCACCAAAAGGCGCAATAAAGGCGCTGGTGTTCTCGAACTGGGCGTAAAACAACCGCGCCACCCGTGATTTCTCGAGCACCATGACCGTTGCCGCCACCACGCTTGAGAGGTGCGAAGCCGAACCTTCGTTCAGCCGCGCCATCGTGACCTGCCCAAACCTCGAGCACAATGCCACACCAATCACACCCTCCTGCGAGGCAAACCTCGAGAGTAAATTTTCTTGCTCCTCGGGGGTCATGGCAAGTTTGGTTTGCGCCCGTAGACGTGCCAATTTGGGCATCGCAGGGACTTGGACTGGCGTGCTGGGAAGACCTGAAAGCGAATCAAGCTTCAAATCCTCAATGCTTTCCTCGGGTTCTTCAAGAATTACGTGCTCCAAACCGAGCGCCTCGGGTTGGGTGACATCTTTGATCCATAAACTTTCAGTCAAGGTCGGCGTCTCCGATTTTGCCAGCCCTGCCTCGATCAAACCCGCTTCGGTCAAACCAGCCTCGAGGTCCAAAATAAATTCTGGATTTGAAAGCTGGTCATCTGGGAAAAACACCCCTGATGCCCCAGGATCGATGGTGAGTACCTGTTGCAACGAAGCCCCCTTCAGCGGCAAACCCGATTCCTCGGCTTGCAACAAATCCAACTCCGCCCACAGCATATTCAGTGCCTGAATCGGATCAGCCGTGTTTGAAATCGAGCCGATTCCATCGGCAAGCCGCAAAACCCGTGGGTTTACCGAATGACCAAACATTCTAAATTCGGCTTTGATCGCCTCAAGCCCCTCGAGCACCTCTGGGCTAAGAACCGAGGATTTGGATTCCTTAAACCCAGCCTCGAGTTTACCCAAGATCACCCGGATTTCGCCTTTGGCTTGCGCCACTGGAATAATCTGTTGCAAACGCGCAAACACCGTACTGCGCAGCAAGTTCTGCATTTCACTGGCGGTGACTTTATCGGCATTCGTGCCAGCAGTGCGCAAAGCATCCGCCACAATGTTTTCTGCCGCACGCCGCGAGACAATGCTGCTCAGGGCATCACAAACAGTTAAATAAACACGGTTGGGCATCGGCTTTGGCTCGCTTTCAAAACACTTCTAATGTTCATAGTATACGCGATAGGTTTCGCGCCACGGACAAAAAACCGACGTGAGCAGAAAGTTTAAAGTCAAAAGTCAAAAGTCAAAAGTCAGAAGCCTCGTTCTGTAAGGCTTGGACTCGAGTTTAGGAATTCCCAGAAACCGCATTTTGCAGCGCCATCATCACAACCTCTTGACTGGCGGCAATCAGCGCGTTAATCGGCGCTGGGGGCGTACCAATTGAGATTGGTGCGATACTGAAGGCAAACGCCGTATCGCCATCAAACGCCGTGTGCGAAGGACGTGTCCCCCGAGCCAAACCCATCTGTGCCGCCTGAGCCAGACGGTAACACTCGAGCTTCGAGAGCGGCGCGTCCGTGCCAAGCGCCACCAGGGTTGTGTTGGTGTGCTCGAGAAACGCGGTCTGATCGGTTTGTAACATCCGTTCGATTGCTTCCAGGCGCGTGGGTCTAGAACCGTCGGGGCGTTTCGCACCCGCCAGCACTTTCCCCGCATCGTTCACAATGTCGCCCGTGGCATTGGCAACCACCAACGCCGCCACTGTAAAATCACCCACCCGCAATGCCGCATTGCCCAAACCCCCCACTTCTGCACACTCGAGTCCGAAGACCTTGCCGACCATGCCCCCAGTGCCAGCCCCAACCCGACCACCAAGCACAGGGGCACTCGAGGCGGCATGACACGCCGCCAAACCCGCCGCCGCATCGGGGCGCACCTTCGCATCACCAACCGCCAGATCGTAAATGACTGCCGTTGGCACGATCGGCACTTTGCCAGCAGGGGTTTGCACGCCCTCGCCAAGTGCCTCGAGAAACTCCACCACGCCCGTCGCCGCCGCCAAACCAAACGCACTGCCCCCAGCCAAAAGAAGCGCATGAACCTGCTTTACGCTCTTATCAGGCTCGAGCAACGCCGTTTCACGCGTTCCAGGTGCGCCACCACGGACTTCGACCGAAGCCGTCGCGCCGCCCTTGGGAAGCAGAATGACCGTGCAACCCGTGCGAGCCACTAAATTGGTCCAATGCCCCACCCGAACACCAGGCAGTGCTGTTAAGGATTGATTCTCGAGCATGAAGGTATTCTAGCGGGTGAAGCGGTAAGACACACCCATGCGATCTCAAATTAAGTCTCACTGGTTTTGAGCAGTGGAAAC
>JANLWR010000907.1:0-10682 GCA_031364625.1 Deinococcales bacterium
TCACCCCTACCACACAGCATTTTTACGTAGGGGCGCTGCTTCTTGACCCTTAAAGCAGCACCTTACGGGCTTGGGTCGCTTCTTGACCCTTAAAGCAGCACCTTACGGGCTTGGGTCGCTTGCTGCGCCTTCCAGGAATCGGGAATTCTTACAAAACGCACGAAATTCGGACTTTGCGGTTGCCCTGCAAATTACAATTCTGCTATTTACAGAAACCAACCCAAACAAGTATACTGAAATACTACTCCTCGAGCTTACCGCGACCCTCGAGAAACCAGAAATCTGAGGTCTTTCATGCTGAAAATCGAATCGGAATTCACACCAAAAGGCGACCAACCAACCGCGATCAAGCAACTTGTGGAGGGACTCGAGGATGGGTACAGGTTTCAGACTCTGCTGGGAGCGACTGGCACGGGTAAGACCTATACGGCGGCGAAAATCATCGAAGCCACCCAACGCCCCGCGTTAATCATCGCACCAAATAAAGTCTTAACCGCGCAACTGGCTGGCGAATTCCGCGAGTTCTTCCCAAGTGCCGCCGTCGAATTTTTTGTCAGTTATTACGACTATTACCAACCCGAAGCGTACGTGCCTGGCAAAGATTTATTCATCGAAAAAGACGCCGCCATCAACCAAGAGATCGAACGCTTGCGGCACTCGACCACCCGCAGTTTGCTAACCCGCCAAGACGTGATCGTGGTCGCTTCTGTAAGCTGCATTTACGGTCTGGGCAACCCCGAAGAGTACCGCAAATTGAATTTGTTCCTCGAGACTGGCAAACCAATCGAACGTGACGCGATTCTCGAGCGACTGATTACGATTCAGTACGAACGCAACGACATCGAGCTTTTTCCAGGGCGTTTCAGGGCAAAGGGCGATGTGCTCGAGATTTGGCCCTCCTACGACGAGAAACCGATGCGCCTGGAGTTGTGGGGCAACGATTTGGAACGCATCACAACTTTTGATTTTTTGACGGGCGAGGTACTCGAGGAATTAAAAAGCACGATTATTTACCCCGCCAAGCATTACGTGATGGAGGCAGGAAGCTTACAACCCGCGATTGAGGGAATCGAGGCGGAACTCAAGGAAAGGCTCGAGTATTTTAACGACACGGGCAAGCTGCTCGAGGCGCAGCGTATTAAAGAACGCACGCTGTACGACCTCGAGATGCTGAAAGTGCTTGGTTACTGTTCGGGCATCGAGAATTACTCGAGGCACATTGACGGGCGTCCGCCAGGGTCTAGACCGTACACGCTGCTCGATTACTTCCCCGATAACTTTATTACCTTTTTGGACGAAAGCCATATTTCGCACAGCCAAATTGGGGGGATGTACAAGGGCGATTACAGCCGCAAGAAAACCCTTGCCGATTACGGTTTTAGGCTGCCGAGCTGTATGGACAACCGCCCTTTGCGCCACGAAGAATTTTACGATCTGGTCGGGCAGGTGGTGTATGTTTCGGCAACCCCAGGCGAGTACGAACGCACCGTCTCGAGCGCGATTGTTGACCAGGTGATTCGTCCGACGGGGTTGATTGACCCGAAAGTGGAAGTGCGTCCAACCAAAGGACAAGTTGAGGACTTGCTGGGTTTGATTCGCGCCAGGGCAGAGGTGGACGAACGGGTTTTGATTACAACTTTAACAAAGCGCATGAGCGAAGATTTGACCGAATACTTGGTGGGTCACGGCATCAAAGCGCGGTATTTGCACTCTGAAATTGACACGGTGGAGCGCCAAGAGATTATTCGGGATTTGCGTTTGGGGCATTTTGACGCGCTGGTGGGCATTAACCTCTTGCGTGAAGGTCTGGATTTGCCCGAAGTCAGTTTGGTGGCCATTTTGGACGCCGACAAACCAGGGTTTTTGCGTTCCGAGCGCAGTTTGATTCAAACCATCGGACGGGCGGCGCGGAACTTAAATGGCACGGTCATTCTGTACGGCGATTCGATCACGCCAGCCATGCAATACGCGATTTCGGAGACCAACCGCCGGCGCGAATTGCAAACCGCCTACAACGAAGCCAACGGCATCACGCCAACCACCGTTAGCAAAAGCATCCGCAAGGTCATTCGCGGCGAGGAGGAAGCCCCAGAACTCGAGCCAACCAGCGAATTTGCGACGCGAGACGAGATTCTGGCACGCATCACCGACCTCGAGCTTGACATGTGGCAAGCCAGTGAAGACATGGATTTTGAGAAAGCTGCGACCATGCGCGATGAGATCAGAAAACTCGAGGCGAAACTGGCGGGTAAGGAAGTCAAAACATCAGCTATTCCTGGGGCAAAAGGGAAAAGTCGTTCTCGAGGACGACGATAAACTTCATGACTCGAAGAATCCAGCTCGGGTCTGAACCTGCACAGGCTCGAGCGGCGTGAAATTCAAAAGCTGATGCTGCTGGAGAAAAATTGTGAAAACTCGAGCATCAGCAGAGGTGCGTTTTGGGATCAAGAAGCGATCCTGCCCGCCAGCGCCGCAAGCCCGAAGGTGCTATTTTTAGCGGCAAGAAGGTGCGTTTTGGGATCAAGAAGCGCGTCAATGTCCATGCAAACCGCTGTAAAACCTGGTACCTGAAATCCAAGTGATCGGTTTTTCCTGTTTTTCCCCGCTCGAGCCTGCTAATCTAAGGCTGATCTTCAATTCAGCCCTCGAATAGCACCCCATGACAGGAACTTTACCCATGCCAAATCTCGAGTTTGGAGCGCTCCAAAAGGCGCTCGAACGTGCTTTGCGTGACCGTAGCATGACTTGGGAAAAGTTTGAGGTTGGGGCACAACTCGCCAAACTCGAGGTCAGCGCTCAACTCGAAGGGTTTTTGGAGGCGTTTGTGGCGCTCCATCCGCGCCTTCGTGAAGGTCTGGAGCGTTTTGAAGCCACTCGAGCCTGGGTCTCGCATTTGATTTTGGCATTACTGCTCGCCTGGCACGCAAAGGACGAGACTGAACCTCGAGCCGATTGGGAGGCACGTCCGTTCTCGGTGCGTGAATCGAGCCAATCAGAGAACGCTTTAACCACCGCTCGGGTCACGAAAGTTTGGGGTTCGGGTGATTCGAGGTTGCTGGGTTTGCGTTCGTGTGTGGTTTGGGCGCGATTCCTGAGTTAAAAGTGCTTGATATACGGCATTTCAATTCCCGCCTTTACCGCTTTATGTCAGGAGATGTCATGATTTGTATCATGTCGCAGCAAAAAACAGTGTTTCAAACTTTGTTCTCAAATTGGGAAAGTCCAAAAAATGTTCAATCTAGGGGAGCAGTACGATGACGCACCACACCAACCACACCACAAACCCTGAATTGCCACGCATCATTCAAGGAGGCATGGGGGCAGCCGTTTCAAACTGGAAACTGGCTCAAGCAGTCTCGAGCACCGGTCAGCTTGGGGTCATATCGGGTACAGCACTGGACACAATCATTGTGCGGCGCTTGCAAGACGGCGATCTTGACGGCAGCACACGGCGGGCGCTCGAGCATTTCCCGTACCAGGATTTGGCGCAGTATGCGCTTGAAACGTATTACAAACCAAACGGACGGGCTGCCAACGAGCCGTACAAGCGTTTACCATTGCAAGTTGGTCTGGGCAGTAAAAACGCTCGGGTCATGATGGTGGTTGGTGGTTTTATTGAAGTGTTCCTGGCAAAAGAGGGTCACAACGCCCCCGTTGGCATGAATTTACTGACCAAAATCCAGACCCACACGCTTGGCACGTTGTACGGCGCAATGCTGGCTGGGGTCGATTATATTTTAATGGGCGCAGGTATTCCCAAAGACATTCCTGGTGTGCTCGACAAGTTTGCTTTGGGTGAAGCCGCCTCGCTCAAATTGGATGTCACAGGGGCGACCGAACCTTTTTTCATGACGCTCGAGCCTGGTGAATTTGGCACGCCGATGCCGCTGAAACGCCCGAAATTCCTGCCGATCATCGCCTCAAATTTGCTGGCGACCATGCTGGCTCGTAAATCCAACGGGTCGATTGAAGGTTTTATTGTCGAAGGTCCGACCGCCGGTGGGCACAATGCGCCGCCGCGCGGTCAAACGACTTTCGACGAACGTGGTCAACCGATTTACGGCGAACGCGACGTGGTCGATCTGGCGGCGCTGAAAGCCATCGGCTTGCCGTTCTGGTTGGCGGGTGGCACAGGAACACCAGACGCTTTGCAACACGCACTCGAGCGCGGCGCGGCGGGCATTCAGGTGGGAACGTTGTTTGCCTACAGCCGCGAATCTGGTTTGACCCCAGAAATTAAAGAGACTGCGTTAAATGGCGTGCAAAACGGCAGCGTCGGCATTTTTACCGACCCGTTGGCTTCGCCGACAGGGTTTCCGTTTAAAGTCGTCGAAATTGCGGGTACGCTTTCCGACGAAAGCGTTTACCAAGCGCGTAAACGCGTCTGTGACCTGGCGTACCTGCGCGAAATGTACCAAACCGATCAGGGCAAACTCGGGTTTCGTTGCGCCTCCGAACCCCATGACGCGTTCCTCTCCAAAGGCGGCAAGCTCGAGGACACCAAAGGTCGCAAGTGTTTGTGCAATTCTTTGATGGCGGATGTTGGCATGGCACAAGTTCAACGCAACGGCGATGTCGAACAGGCGCTTGTCACCAGTGGCGACGATCTTCTCAAACTCGGTCGGTTTATCGAGCGTTACTCGAGCGATTACAGCGCAAGCCAGGTAATTTCGTACCTGTTGGCAGAGGCTTGATTCGATCTCGAGTTTGAGAGATTTTGCGGATATTTTAAAGAGTCAATTCACTTGGCTCTTTTTTAATTTACTCGAGTCAGCAAATCAAATGGTTCTCTATCCTCCTGTGCTTGCTCGAGTTCACGGTTTTCTTTAGACTTAATCCAGTGACCAAACTTCATTTGCAAAGCTTGCATTTCAACGACTCGAGGTGGCGTGACGACCTTCATCCGTTTCGAGTGCCTGCGGTGCAGCACGTTAAAAAACACGGTTTGAAATTTCAGACGCCGGTCACCTTTTTTATTGGCGAGAACGGCTCTGGTAAAACCACGATTCTCGAGGCATTGGCGGCGCGTTATCCAAGAATTGGCTCAAATTCGCCTTACAACAAACGTGTTGGAACAGAACTTTCCTTCGAGGATGTGCCGTTGGCTTGGAATACAGAATTGAGTTGCGCTGCGAACGCCAGCACCGAAGGTTTTTTCTTAAGGGCATCCACCCTGGGTTCATTGATCGGCGACCTTGACCGTGAAGCCAAACCCGCCCCCAGGGCAAATGAACGCCCATTGTCTCGCCGGTCGCACGGCGAGGGTTTGCTGGGTTTGTTGAACACGCATTTTGAATCAAGGGGCATGTATTTTCTGGACGAACCCGAAACCGCGCTGTCGTTTAACGCCACGCTTGGACTGGTGGGTTTGTTCGCAACTTTGGGCAAGAACGGCTCACAAGTCATTGCCGCCACACACTCGCCAATCGTGCTGTCCGTGCCTGGGGCAACGATTCTCGAGTTTGGTGAACACGGTATCACCCAGGTTGACCGAGACGATCTTGAACTGCTGCGCGACTGGCAAAGTTTTCTGACGCGCCCAGAGGTTTGGTTGCGACATTTGCTTGAAGATAAAAACCCTGACGTTAGACTTTAAGTCAAACAAACCGCAGGCTGATAAACTGATGCTTCGATGAACCAGCGAAAATGTTTGATGCGTTTTGGTCTTCTGGTTTTGCTGCTGGCACTGCAAACCCAAGTTTTTGCGCAAAAAACATTGATTGTCGCCATCAAACCATTGACGCCATTTGTCATGAAATCCAGCTCGGGTTTTGAAGGTTACAGCATTGATCTTTGGAACGCCATTGCCAGCAAGAACGGCTGGACAACCCAGTACAAGTATTTGAAAACCGTCAAAGAAGTCTTGAACGCCGTGGCAAGCAAACAAGCCGATATTGGCATCGCTGGCATCAGCATCACCAAAGAGCGCGAAAAAATGGTGGATTTCAGTTTGCCCATGTTTAACTCGGGGCTTCAGGTGCTTGTTCCAATGCGTCCATCGTTTAACCCGGTGACCGCGTTTCGCAACTTTTTCTCGCCGCAACTGGGATTTGTTGCCCTGATGATCCTCTCGAGCATTCTGATTGCGGGGCATGTCATGTGGCTTGTCATGCGCAACCGCCCCAATTACCCCAAGGGTTACATCAAAGGGGTCACAGAGGGTATCTGGTGGGCTGCCATGAGTTTTCCGCAAAATGACTTGGGCGAGAAAAATCCTCGGTCGGTGATTGGACGGCTGGCGGGCATGTTTTGGATGGTGGTCAGCGTGGTGTTGCTGGCAAATTTTACCGCCAGCGTGACCGCCAACTTAACGGTTCAGCAAA
This sequence comes from Deinococcales bacterium, assembly GCA_031364625.1. Classification (GTDB taxonomy): domain Bacteria; phylum Deinococcota; class Deinococci; order Deinococcales; family JAAFIG01; genus JANXTZ01. Next base: position 6,324 of record JANLWR010000907.1, read on the forward strand.
TCCAAAGCGGGATTCGCGGCGTTAACGATTTGCCAGGAAAACGGGTTTTGACTGTCTCAGGCACAACCTCTGAAAGCTATCTGGCGCAAAATGCTGTGCGATTTCAGACCACAGCCACCATCGAAGATGCCATCGCTCAACTCGAGCGCGGACTTGCAGATGCCATTGTTTACGACGCCCCAGTGTTGCAATACCAAGCCAGCCACGCCAGCAACGGCAGCTTAACGGTGGTCGGTGATATTTTCAAACCCGAATATTACGGCATTGCGATTCCATTGGGCAGTCCAAATCGCAAAGCCATCAATGGAACCCTGACCGAAATGATTAGCGTTGGCGAGTTAACCCAAATTCAACAGCGTTGGTTCGGAACAAAATAATCCCAACTTTGCATTTGTGACTCGAGCAAATACAACTTGAGCGCTAAAGCAAGGCAATCTCGAGAAACTTCAAGCTTTAGATCATTTGGTGTATGAACCGATTGCCGATTTTTACTCTCACTCTCACAGCTTGGTCACAACAATGTTTGCAGCAAAACCGCAGGTCAATTAAGTCATTCCCAGCGATTCCACGTGCTTCTTAAAATGCTCCGTAATTGCTTGCCAACCGTTTTGTTGTAATTCCAAACTGTTCTCGTTTTCGGCTTCAAAGGCTTGGGTCATTTTGGTCTGTCCGCCCGAGAGTTTCTCGAATCTCACGCTGACGGTTCGATCACCTATCATGTAATCAATTTGCTCGAGCAGGGCGACTTTGCTGTACGTGCCAGCAAAATCAAAGCCCATGCTGCCGTCTTTGGCTTGCATTCTGTACGAGAATGCGCCGCCAACGCGCAAGTCGTTGCTGGCAGTTGGGCATTCCCAAGTATCAGAGGCAAAATTCCATTGGCTGATGTGTGCGGGTTGGGTGAAGGCTTGCCAAGCCAGTTCGATGGGGGCGTTCACGGTGCTCGAGACGGTCAAAATGGTGGACATGATTCTCCTTAAAATGTATTGAACAAATTTTATTGAATGGCGCAGTTGAACATCCATTGAATGCCGTATTGGTCTGTAAGCGACCCAAAAACCGCGCCCCACATCATTTTCTCGAGCGGCATTTCGACCTTACCGCCGTTTGATAGCGCCGCAAAAAGCCGTTCGGTTTCTTCTAAGGTGTCAGGCTCGAGGTTGATGTACACGTTGTTGCCCTGCACCAGACTAAAGCCCATCGATTCTGGTGAGTCTGTGCCCATCAGTACATGCCCGCCGACAATCGGCAGGGCAACGTTCATGACCAGGTTTTTATCGGCATCACTCAGGTCTGGTGCGCCACTTGCAGCCATTCGGGTGATTGGCGTTAGAAATTCTGTGCCGAAAACGCTTTTGTAAAACAGGAATGCTTCTTCGGTGTTGCGTGAAAAATTCAGGTAGGTGCTGGTTCTTGACATGTTGTGAACTCCTTGGGCAATTATACCTGTTCGAGAACCGCAAATTCCGAGACAAGGTTTGAGGCTCGAGGTTTACTGGCTAGCACAATAGAGTTTGCCAGTCTTATGGTGTTGACAATAAAGATAACGAAGTCCCAAGCAGTCCACGCAAAAACAAGATCAGCGTCTCGAGCATCAGTTGCCCAACTCACTTTGGTATTCTTGGAGGTTGCAAAATCAAAACTCGAGCTTGGATTCTCGAGTCATTTGAAAACTCTTGACAGCGCTTTCAAAACCTGCCATACTTCGCTCATCGCTCGATCCAAAACACGTTGCCGCCCTAAACCATTTTGGTTTCAACACGGCTTTACGCTCGAAAAGTCATGTCTTTCACGGCTTAAATCTGTTCCCAGGAGTTTGTGTGCCCGAAATCAAAACCCTCAGTGATGTCGCCACCGTCGCCCAAGTTTCGCCGAGCACCGTCTCGAGAATCTTGAACGGTACGGCGGTCGTTGCCAAGGACAAACGCGAACGGGTTTTGAAAGCCATCGAAGAACTCAATTACCGCCCGAATGTGATCGCGCAAGGTCTGGCGCGAGGGCAATCGATGACGATTGGCGTGGTGACGCAAGCCATCTCGAGTCCTTTTTACGGCGAGGCGCTGGCAGGGGTTGAAGAGGGTTTGGAGGGCAGCGGTTATCATGCGCTGTTTGCCAGCGGTCACTGGCGGGTCACAGAAGAACGCGAAGCCCTGGCACTCTTGACCAGTCGCCGCGTGGACGCGATTATTTTGACAGGCTCGAGCATTCCAGACCATGAATTGCAGGAACTTGCTCAAACCGTGCCGACCGTGGTGGTGGGGCGTACCATACCTGGTCTCGAAGACTTTTGTATCAGTGTCGATAACGTTCAAGCTGCCTCTATTGGCTTGCAGTATCTTATTTCGCTGGGTCACCGCCAAATTGCTTATATTTCTGGAACTGGAACAATTCAAGGTGATGCCGTTGAACGACTCGAGGCATACCGTCAGACGCTTAAAAAAGCGGGATTAAAATACGACCCGAATTTGGTGGTCGAAGGAGATTATCAAGAACGTTCTGGCTTGTTCGGTATCGAAACCCTTTTTGCTCGGGGCGCTATTTTTACTGCCGTGGCTTGTGCCAACGACCAATCGGCGTACGGGGCAAGGTTGGCGTTGTATCGCCGTGGAATTCGTGTGCCAGACGATGTTTCCTTGATTGGTTTTGACGATTTGCAATCTTCGATGTACACCACGCCGCCGCTGACCACTGTACGCCAACCGATTGTTGAAATGGGGCGGCTGGCTTCAAAATTAGCCCTCTCCATACTGCGTGGAACGCCGATCAAACCAAGCCATATTCAGGCACAACTGATCATTCGAGAATCGACCGCGATTTTGCGTGGCACTCGAGCTTAACCAGCTTTTTGAGCATGAATTGTTAGAATTCGGTTTTCTGGGGAGGGAATTGTGGTGAACAAAACCAGGTTGGATTCTTCTTGATTTGAAAGCGCTTTCAAAACCGTATGGCATTTCGACACCCCGCCCTCTCAAACCGCTCGAGTGGCTCGAGTAAGGAGACAGAAATGAAAAAAACAATTGCTCTGGGAAGTATCGGATTTTTGATCGCCGCAGGCGTCGCCACGCTGGCATTTGCCCAAAACAATAAAATTGAGCTGACCGTTGCCGCTTTCCCAAGCTTGGATGACTCGGTCAAAGTCGCCCTGGCTGGCTTTGCCAAAAAATTCCCAAACATCGAAATCAAACTGACCGCGCTTCAATACGGCGATCACCACGCCGCCCTGACCACCGCTCTGGCAACCGGTCAGGGCTTACACGATGTCGAAGCCATCGAAATTGGTTACGTCGGTAAATTCGCCGAATCGCAAGGTTTGGAAGACCTAAACGGTGCTGCTTACAAAGCCGGTCAATACAAGAAATTGCTCGTGCCTTACACCGTCGCCCAAGCCACCTCGAGCGACGGACGTTTTGTTGCCATGCCGTGCGACATTGGTCCTGGAACAACGTTTTACCGCAAAGACATTCTTGATAAAGCTGGCATCAAACCGAGCGACCTGAACACCTGGGAAGGCTACGTCGATGCCGGCAAGAAACTGCACGCCAGCAACAACAAAATCTTCATGATCAACGACGCCAAAAGCGCCGCAAACTTGATTATCCGCTCCAACCTGGCTTCTGGCGAAGGCATTTACTTTGACTCCGCCAACAAAAACCTGGTCGGTCCAGACAGCGCCCGCTTTGTCAAAGCCTTTACGATTGCCAAGAAAATCCGTGAAGCTGGCATTGATGCCAAAATTGGCGAGTGGAGCAACGAATGGTACGAAGGCTTCAAGGGCGGCACCGTCGCCACGCAATTCTCGGGCGCATGGTTGCAAGGTCACTTCCAAAATTGGATGGCACCAGACACCAAAGGCTTGTGGCGCGTTCAAGACCTTCCAGACGGCGCATTTGCCTCATGGGGCGGTTCGTTCTACTCGATTCCAACCGCTTCGGCACACAAAAAAGAGGCTTGGGAATTCATCAAGTACATGACCCTCAACCGCGAACAACAAATTGCCGTCTTCAAAAGCAACGGCGCGTTCCCAAGCCTCAACAGCGCCTGGGGCGACAAGAGCTTTAACGAACCAGTGCCTTTCCTCGGCGGTCAAAAAGCCCGTTTGCTCTGGAAAGCCACCGCCAAACGCATCAAACCAATCGACGTGAACAAGTACGATACGGTTGCCGAAACCATCATCCAAACCGCACTGGGCAAAGTCTTAGACGAGGGCGCAGACATCAAAGCCGTCCTGACCGAAGCCCGCACCGAGATCGACAAACGCGCCCGCCGCTAAGCCCCCAACCTTGGAAGGGCGAAAAATCCTCCTTTGTCCTTCCCATACCTTCAGTCTCGAGCAACAACCCCGAACACGGTTGTTGCTCG
>JANLWR010000924.1:0-4321 GCA_031364625.1 Deinococcales bacterium
AACAAACTGTAACCAATCTGACCGGCAGCGCCAGTCACAGCAACACGAACGGGGGTTTTCATGAATCCTCCAATAACAACTCGAGCACTGTCTGCGCTCGAGGACATGTCAAACCCAGCCATGATAGTCCTGCGTGGCTGGGCTGAACAAGCTTTTGAAGTGTTGGGTATTTGAAATCTCGTAGGGGCGAACCTTGTGTTCACCCTCGAGCACAACGATTTCTTAGATTTGAGCCAAGCGTCTCGAGGTTTTTTGTTACGACCCCAGTTAACGGTTTACCGTTGCCATATTCGCGTAACGATCACCGAGCGCCACGCCTTTGGGCGCAATCTGCTCGAGTTGAGCAAGGTCTTGGGCATTCAATTCAACATTCAAAGCACCAATGTTCTCCTCGAGATACTTGACGCGTTTTGTCCCAGGAATCGGCACGATGTCGTCTCCTTGTGAGTACAACCAAGCCAGCGCGAGTTGTCCTGGAGTGCATTTTTTCTGCTCGGCAAGCGCCTGGACTTTACTGACCAACTCGAGGTTCTTGTCAAAATTCTCGCCTTGAAAACGTGGACTGTGACGGCGGAAATCGTCGGCGGCAAAATCTTCAACGCTTTTGATCTGACCAGTCAAAAAACCGCGACCCAATGGACTGTACGGTACAAAACCAATGCCAAGCTCGCGGCAGACGGGCAGAATCTCGTCTTCGGGTTCTCGTGACCACAGGCTGTACTCGGTTTGCAACGCGCTGATCGGATGCACCGCCTGCGCCCGACGAATCGTGGCTGGGGCGGCTTCAGACAGTCCGAGGTAAGTTACCAAACCGTCCTTTACCAGTTGCGCCATTGCGCCCACAGTCTCTTCAATCGGCACGTTCGGGTCAACGCGGTGCTGATAGTACAAGTCAATGTGATCCACCTCGAGCCGCTTTAAAGAAGCCTCGCAGGCTGCCCGAACGTATTCTGGTTTGCCGTTCACACCCAAGAACGCACCCGTTTGGGGGTCGCGCATGTTGCCAAACTTGGTGGCAATCACCACCTGATCGCGCTTATTTTTGATGGCTTTGCCAATCAATTCTTCGTTGCGACCAACGCCGTACATGTCGGCGGTGTCCAAGAAATTTAAACCCTGTTGAAGCGCAAAATGAATCACACCAATCGATTCGTTGTCATCAAAAGCCCCGTAAAAATCGCTCATGCCCATGCAGCCCAAACCCATTTTGGAGACTTTCAAACCCTGATTGCCAAGCGAAACTTGTTTCATAAATGACCTCCAACGTGCTGTCTCGAAATTGATCTCGAGTCTGGAATAAAAGTGGTTTTACAGCAAATCTAATTTTTTGTTTCAATCACTTTAAGGAACTGGGATTCAATAACTTCCCGATTTACCTCGGAAGGGTGAACACAAGGTTCACCCCTACAGGACAATGTTTTCTGCGTAGGGGTGATGCTTACGACCATGCCCGTTAGGTGCGTTTTATGGTCAAGAAGTCATCACCCGCATTTACGGATTTTATTTCGTACCAAATCCTAAGGTCGGTTTGCAACTCGAGAATCCTTTAGTGGTTTTACGGTAAATCTGAATTTTTGTTTCAATCACTTCAAGGTTGGTCTGCAACTCGAGAATCCGTTCTTGCACGGCTTTCTGATGCTCCTCGAGCAATTCCAAACGCTCGGTAATGGCACGGTCATCTTGTAACAGTGCTGCAAAACGTTTCATGCCCTGAATTGGCATTCCAGTGTCACGCAGGCGTAACAAAATATTGACTGCACCAAGATCGTATTCGGAATACTGTCTGTAGCCGTTCGAGTCTCGAGCGATGGCGGGCAGCAAACCGATGCGTTCGTAGTACCGCAAGGTGTGTGCACTGACCTTGCTGTGGGTTGCGGCTTGTTGAATGTTGAGGGTGGGAGCGCTCACAGGGGAAAGCTTAAACCTTCGAGTGCGCTCGAAGTCAAATGAGGGGAAAAGTCGCATTGATAAATCTAAAATGCTCAAGCTTTACTTTAAGCGGCGAGCACAACCTCTTTTTGTTGCTCGAGATACCCCCACCTTATAACATTAGCAATCGCTTCAGCATTGTCGTTTAATGAAAATATATAGTGTGCATCTGCGCCCTCTAGTACGATCTCGAATAGCAATTACTTGCCGTGAAATCGAATGAGGTTTATGATTTGATAATTCTTTCCAGAGAGAAATGAATCAGACTGCGTAGCTGGATAACGCCGATTTTACATATCCAGATGTAAGTTCAGTTCTCGCCCATGAATTCAAACGTTAGCCTGACGCATGAGTCAAAGTCTGGAGGTGGCATGGAAAAAGAAACAGCTACCCTTATCGCTGCAATTATCGCCGCAAGTGCTGCGATTATGAATGCAGTTCTGGTTGGTTGGCGGCAATCTAACCTTGAACAAAAGAAATGGCAGCGATCTCGAAAGGACGAAGATGACAAATGGCGACAGAACAGGCAGGATGAGGCAGACACTAAGTTACGAGCAGCAATTTCTGAGCTAGCTCGGAATATAACTTCAGGAGGGCAAGCGATTGCCTGGCTCACTTGGAAGGCTTCGAGAACTCCTCAGTTATTGACTCCGAAAGACATTTCTGAATACAACACAGATATGAAAATGATCTTGCCAAATATTATGAGTACCCACTTGCTTGTTGTTGCTCTTGATCGAACTATGGGGAATAGCATTATTAAGCCGTTAGTACATCAACTTTACGCGCTTGATGTAAAAGTAGCACTAGCGACTCTTAAGCTTGAAGAATCACGCGAAGAAGGAATTTTACAGCTTCAAACATATTCTGAAGAATCGGACACCTTTTATAAAGAACTATATGAACAACTTGCAAACGTGATTTGTGCTCAGAAATTAACTAAAAACAGTGAATAACTGAGGGTATTTAATGCAGTGAGCAATTAAAAGAATTTGATACAGTAGGGAAAATTACGATTAAATCAACAGATTGCTTTAAATCACCCGTCTTTAACTTAGAATCACCATCAAAAACCCCTATATTCACAATTAAATCGAGTTGCAGTCAAAACAATTGGCTCGAGGATACGCTTGAAAAATCTTTAATGCTCGAGACTGACTTTTGGCATCAACCGCTTTAAGCCGCTCGGCAGCCACCAATTCCATTCGCCCGCAAGTTGCAGCACGGCTGGCACAAGAATAAGGCGCACGAGGGTCGCGTCGAGCGCTACAGCAACGGCTAATCCCAAGCCGATGGTTTTGTTGGCGACCACATCGCCTTGAATGAATGCCGAAAAAACCACCAGCATAATCAGTGCGGCGCTGGTGATCACGCCTGCGGTGCGCTCGAGCGCACTTTTCACGCTGTCGGTATTGTTCATACCGCTTAAGTGCGCCTCTTGTACCCTGGAAAGTAAGAAAATTTCGTAATCCATGCTGAGTCCGAAGGTCACAGCGAACATAAGTAAGGGTAAACTCGAGTCGATTGCGCCGACATCGGTGGGGACGTTGAAGAAGCTGGCGAGGAAGCCTTTTTGGAAGACCAGGGTGATGATGCCGTAACTAGCGCCAACAGTTAAAGTGTTCATGATGATGCTTTTTAATGGAATCAACAGGCTGCGAAACGCAATTGCCATTAAGACAAACGTGGCAATAAAAACGGTGGCGATTGAGATTGGCATGGCGTTAATCATCGAATTGGTAAATTCTTGAGCGCCGACGGGTGAACCGCCGAGCAAGTGTTTTGAAAAACCGGCATCCGTGATGCTCGAGCGGATGCGTGAAATCCAACCTGGAATTTCGGCTGGGCGAACCGCATTTTTGGGTATCACGCTCATGTGCAAGTATTGACGGTCGCTCGAGATGCTGCGTTTGGTCAGGCTGTCCAGAGCGCCAAAACCGTTGCCACTGCCACCGCTCGAGTCTGAACGCCCGACCAAAAACGGTGAGATAACGACGCGCACGTCAGGCATGGCGACCAGGGCTTTGTCGAGGGTGCGCCAGTTGCGCCTGGCGGTACTGTCAAAACCGCCCGGTTTGCCAAGGTCGAGAATAATTTCAAACGAGTCCATCGCGCCGCCAAGCTCGAGGGGTTGAATCAGTGCCAGCCCTTTGCGCGATTCGACTTGGCTCGAGAGTCCGAACGCGCCGGTGTAGCCGAGCTGCATTTGCAGGGCTGGGCTGCCGAGCAAGAGCAAAAAGCCGATAATCAGCAGGCTCGAGAGCCAAGGGCGGTGCATGACTTTGCCAGCCCAGGCGTGCCAAAAACTGTTGCTTTGGTTGCTCGAGGTGAATTTGAATTGGAGTTTGCGGGGGCTGTTGACCCGATCACCCAAGAGCGCCATGATGGCTGG
>JANLWR010000926.1:0-9752 GCA_031364625.1 Deinococcales bacterium
CACCTAACGGGCATGGTCGCTCACGGGCTGGTCGCTAAAATCGGGGGAGGACAAAAACCTTGGAGTTTGAAACGGAAATTTTGGGTCAATATACTTTTAGCCCTGTCTCCGAGCGGGACAACCATAAAGCATGAAGATGCAGTCCTCGAGCATGGATTCATCAAAAAGTAGCCATGCTATCCAAGAAATTGCACTCGAGGTTTGGTGCGTGCCAAATCGTAAGAGCAAGCCCCAAATTCCTGTCGTTATATGAAAGTTTCATGAGTAAAGAGGCTCGAGAGGGGTTTTTGAAGCTTAAAACCTCGAGCTTCTGGCGGGTTTGATGGAAGAATCACAAGCTTAATCGCTCCGTTCAGCACTCGAGAAACGCCAAGATTGATGGTAATACACTTAGATTTTATGAGTACAAAACCGTTCTTATTTTTGGATAGACGTTTGTGTGATGTTCGGGGTTTACGATCATGTCCCATTCTTGGAAAAGTCCAAAAGAGGTGAACGTAGGCGCAGACCAGTCAGCCCAAATCGGTTACATAATCGCATTTTCAGAGCGAATCAAAGGAGGCTTGTATGAGCGATAAAAACAAGAATTACGTAGTTATTAACGGTAAACATTATTATCTTACATTAAAAACGGATAACCAAGTTATACATGATGGTCAAATTTATAGTACAAAATTAGATGCTCACAAAACTGAAATAACCAGAGAAGACATTCAAGATTTATTGTTTGAAGCAGTTAAAAAAGTACGTGGTAAAAAAAATTTGCTTTGGGAAGTTATAGCAGATGTACAAATAGGAGAAGATTTCGATAATCCTCCAGAAGATACAAAGCATCAAATTGTTCGTGGAATTCAGGCGAAATTCTATTCACTGCTTTTGAATCGTTTTCCACAAGCGATACCGGATTTGGATGATGAATTCTTCTGGAAATGGAGTAGATTAGATTCGCATAATACATATCAACGAATAATTTCAAGGCTTTTTTACAGAGTAAATGAGGTGATGTAGTAATGAGAAATCTATTCATAGATTTATTAAAATATTTATTATTTATTATGTTCTATGCAATTAACCAATCAAATGTATATGCTCAAGAAATTATTAATGATGCAATATGGGATACGATGGATAAAAATATAGTACGTATTTACATATCTTTTTCTGAAGAGAAATACGATTTATATAAAAAAACACAAACAGAAGGTACAGATATAGAATTTAATTTTACTGATGAAACAGATAAATCATCTAGTTCAGATCCTGGGAAACCTATTTTGGTAAGGTTTAGAGGATGTGAGGATCATAAATGCAATTTTGCAGGTTTATTTAAACTACATACTATTTATAAATTTATATTACCATTTGATACTGAATTTAAATTTCATGTTATATGTGAACCTGGTATTTTAACAGAAAGTGAAACAAACAAATCATGTGTTCCAACTAAAGAATATCTTACTATGCCTGATTTAAAAAATGATCAGAGTAGTTTTAAAATAGAAAATATTGGCTCGATAGGAAGTGCAAGAATATTTTTAAATAATACAGAGGGTCTTAATATTGAAGCAAATCTTATACAAGATTCTAATAAATTTCACTATCATCTATCAATGCAGATTTTGAACGTAAACTTTCTTATGGTAGTTTTTGCAGTCCAACAGATCCTCGTTTGTACTGTCAATATAACTTTAGTCTTCTGGCAGGGATTTACTCATTTAAAGGATTTGATACTATCGTATTCAAAATGCAATTTCACTTGCAAATTTTTGTTCCATTTACGGATGAACTTATAAAATTATGGCTTAGATTAGTTAATGTGGAAAGAGATAGCTATCCAGCTACTGTAAAGATAAATATTAACTTTGATAAAGTATTTGTTAATAATGATTTATTTAGTAAAAATATTCCGTTTGGAACTTTAGAAATTGAATCTTTTTATAATTTCCCTATACTTAAAGATGTTGATCTCAATATAAGATTGGATATAGCTTGGGATTTTTTGCATGGATTTGCATTAGTTAAATCCAATTTCGATTTTACTCTTAAATTATACTTACTTGGAAATCACGATAATTATTTTAAAGTAGAATTTTTGTGGCAACCATACCCATCTCCGCTTGATTCAGGTACAGAAATACGACTAGGTTTCTCAACATCCCTGGAGTCTATCTTAGGTTTAGGTAAGAAGTAATTTGATCAATTGGATCGAATCTCAAGTTTCCCCATAAGGAGGAATGAGTATGGATATTTATGCACTTGTTGGCGAACATTTTTTTTATTCACTTTGCGCTCGATTCAGAAATACGACTCTGGTTGGGACATTGTGCTTATTGATCGTTTCTTGCGGGAACGGCTTAACCAATGAAAGTAGTTGCAATGACTTTTACAAAGATGGAATAAATTTTAGTTTGAACATTGCAGGTGGACACAAACGGTTCTTTCTCGAGTCAGGTCAGAAAAAAACACAGAATTTTTCGGTGTCTGCAACAATCACGAAAGTATCTGATCAAACCATAAATCGAACCATTGTATGTAAGCCATCTTGGATTTTTGACACAGATGGTATCGTAACAGTTAATCCGTTACCAAATTTTCAAGGTGACTTTGTACTTGCACCGACTGAACAAACAAGTGGGGCAAATGCACTTGGATCGATTGTGAAAATTACTGCCAAGGTGTTCGGAACGGGATCGCCAGTTCAGGGTAATATTTGGGCAGTTGTCACCAATGAAGGAGAGTCGAATGAAGGATTGTCGAACAATGGACCTCCAGGGGCACACGAATTAGCAAATCGAACAGCAACAATTGGCAGTCTATCTCAAGATGATCCAGTAGATTGGTTTTTGCTGAAGGTTAGTGCACGAAAAGCCTATCAAATCAAACTGAATACTCCCAATCAGGACTCTACGGGTCTAGAAATCCAAGGTAGTGTTTATCAAATTAAAACAACAAAATCCGCTATCAAACCAAGGGTAGTCAATGAAGATATTCTTGAATTTATCCCGAATGCGATGAATACGATTCGGGTTAACAACAGTGACAACGAATTGGTACTCTACGTAAAAATAGAACCAAAAGATATTTCAACAACAATTAATGAAGATCCTATTGCTTACAAATTAATACCTGTCGTTTCTGATCCTACTGCGGGAAGCTTTCGCCCTATCGCATTTGATGATACATTTTCAAATGTCAAAATTGATATTGCAGATCAAGAATTAGATGTACTTAAAAATGATGACGACAAAGATGGCAATTTATCGCTAGGCACACTAACTATTACTAGAGGTCCAGTGAGTAATAAAGCAACGGCAACGGTGAAAGATGGAAAAATTTTGTACAGTCCTAACGTAGGATTTCAAGGAGGAGATGTCCTTTTCTATACGGTTAAGGATAACGTTGATAATATTTCAAATGAAGCTATTGTACTTATTACCGTTAAGTAACCTGAACGATTTCTGTCAAATCAGTCGATTTTAGGCGAATTGACTTTTACATCGCAATTGCCCCACCCTCAACCTGCACTCTCCTCGAATTCCGCTTTTTTCTTCCCCAACCCTTGCTGGTGTATCAATTTCGCCACCAACCCCATCCAGCCCGTCTGATGCGATGCTCCAATTCCCGCGCCGTTATTGCCATGAAAGTATTCGTGAAACGGAATCAGGTCGTGCCAGTTTGGGTCGTTCTGGAAGCTCGAGTTTGCTCGAAACACGGCACGGTTTCCGTTGGCATCTTTGCTGAAAATGCCGATCAAACGTTTTGAAAGTTCATTCGCCACTTCTGGCAAGCTCAGGTACTGCCCCGAACCTGTTGGACACTCGAGCTTGAATTTGTTGGTGTCATAATGGTGAAATTTTTGCAGTCTTTCGATCAAGAGGAAAATACCTGGCTCGAGATCGTTTTGTTCTGCCCCAAATCCCAATCGCGTTTAACCTGTTGGTCGGTAACGCATCCTGAATTTATCGTTACGCTCGGGGGAATTTAAATTTTCCGAGCGTATTTTCGAGTTCTGTCAAAGCTGCCACGTTCGTGTCACGCTGCTTTTCATAGGGTATCTCGAGCGGCACAAAGCAGTTGAAGGCACAAGCTCGAGTTCTGGTAAGGAATTCACTGCGACAACCCTTTAACGTTTAAGTTCGAGCATCCCAGCATTTGATGCTCGAGTTTTTGCTGTTGGCATTGTGAACTTAAAACGTGATGGGGTTTAAAGCTGTCCTCGCATGGCTTGCCATTCGAGGGCTGCGGCTCGCCAAGCCAAAGCTCGAGATGGCGTCAGACGGTCTTTGAAGGTTTCCCAGAACGTATCTGCCGCAAAAGACTTTGCCTCTCGAGCCATGCTGACCACGGGCGCTGACAGAAACGCCATAAGTTCCCCCATGCCGAGTTGCTCGAAACCGTGTCGCCAAATGCTGGGATGTTCACGCATCACGCCGTACATCAGCGCCACAAAGTCCAGGCTCGAGCTTTGGTCTTTGTAAAAGCGTTTGACGCGTTCCGGGTCGGTGCGGTTAGATGATTTGACGAAGGCATTAAAAATGCGATTGACACTTTGTGGGTCGTGCTTAAGCGGGCGCATAAACCTTGTTAACCAGGACAGCAACTCGAGGTTGGATTGCCGAGCGCCAATCTGAATGGTGTCGGTCGCTTTTAGAGTGTCAAACTTCAGGGCAAATTCCAGAAGCTCGAGCACGCGGGGCAAATTGCGCAAATTCGAGCCAAACCCTGTAAACGTCAATGGGTTGTTCCACGCGCCAGCGTCACCTATTGCAACAACCCTGGGCAAACTCGAGCTGCGGCGTTTGTGACGGCTTGGAATATAACCAAACACGGGTTTGATATGCTCGGCTTTGGCGTCATTGTGGTATTCGGGCAGCAGTTTAAAATAATCGGCAAACAATTGCTCGAGCGTGCCTTCCTGTCCGATTGGCGCGTAATGAAACAGGTACACCGCGTTGGCATCATCCTCGAGCGGGAAAAGTTCCCAGATGAGTTGCCGCCCCAGTTCGTCGCCGCCGTGGTCTGTGACCAGCACCTCGCCAATGGTATCAATCACGCCGTCAAGATGTTTGACCACGCTGCCGACGGTTGGGCAGACCCAATCAAAAGGTTGGCGGTGCAGTTGAAACTGAATCGGGGAGAGCACGCCCATCGCGTCGAGCACCAGCTTGGCGCGGTACGTTGCGCCGTCGGTGGTGACTCGAGTTTGGGTGTTGCCAATCTCGAGGTGTTTGAAGCTTTCACCCTCGCGCAACGTCCCGCCAAGTTTCAGAAATTGCGCACGACATTGGGACAACAAGCTGTGGCTCGAGACTGCCACGTCAAGCACACCAGGAATCCAACCTCGAGCAGGTTTTTCGCCGCTCCCATCTTGGTAATTGAACTCGACAAACCCTGTGCGGTAGGTTTTTGCCACCACATTCTCAAACGGCAAGTCGAGCAGCTTTAAGACCTCAAGTTCAGTTTTGCTCGAGTTCCATTCGCGGTGCGTCTCACCGACATTCGTGCGGTCGATTAACGTGACCTGATGCCCTCTGGCTTGAAGCGCAGTGGCGGCAAGCAAACCAAGTCCGCCGCCCAAAACAAGAATTTCAGATTCCAGACCGTCAGCTTGAAAACTCGAGACGAGCTGAAACGCATCTGTTGGAGGGTTGGCATTTAGATTCTTCCAACGCTCGTCAAGCCGTTTGACCGCGCCAGACTCGAGCGCCCAGGTTAAATGATCATTCATGCGAGGTTGCTAACGGCGGCAATTCGACGCAAATTCCAGAATGTGCCAGGGATCATCGCCAGTTTTTGAGGATTTGTTAAATGGGCGCGGTGATTGAAATTGTCAAAGCCATTGCGTTCAACTGCGCCCAGAATACCCTCATAAGCACCAGCCGCCAGTGCCACGGCAAACCGAGCGCCGCCGTGCAATTTGGGAATGCCGTGCCAACCTTCGCGGTATAAATCTCTTGCCAGGGTATCCAGTTCTTTGACCAGGTTGATGTAGCCTCTTGTCACGCGGCGTTCATTCAAATCTGATTCCGAAACGCCGTGTTTCTCGAGCAACTCGACAGGCAGGTAAATCCGTCCACGGTCGAGGTCTTCGCCGACATCGCGCAATATGTTGGTGAGTTGCATCGCCATGCCCAGTTTCAAAGCCTGCTCGAGCGTGGTCTGACCACCCTCAAATCCCGAAATCGGCGAGATCATAAAACCGACCATGCCCGCCACGCGGCGGCAATAGAGCATCAATTCGTCCAGGGTTTCGTAACGGTGCTTCTCGAGGTCGGCTTTTAAACCAAGGTACAACTCGAGAAACGGGGCGCGTTTGATCGGGTATTTTGCCGCAGCCCAAGAAAGCGCGACCGCCATTGGGTCATCGTCGGGATTGCCCTCGATGGCACTCACCACGCGGTTGCGCCAGACTTCAAGCTCGAGTTTGGCGGCGTCTGGCTCGAGTTCGTCAACGGTGTCGTCGCCGACCCGACACGCGCCGTAAACCGCCCAAACCGCGTACTGCTGTTCGCGCGGGAAAAACTTGGAACCCAAGTAAAACGTGCTGGCATGGTGTTTGGTGATGGCTTTGCAATGCTCGAGCGCCAACATGGGCGGATTAGCCGATACATTCGGATTGGCTGGGGTGCTGGGCAGTTGAGTTTGGCTGCGAATCACGGTTTCTCCGAAAACTGATGTGAATCCTAAATGGCTGAATAAGGTTGTGACTCCGTGCTGGCTTACACTCAAACCCATTTGATGCTTGACGCCTAGTTAACCACATCAAAGCGAACCTCGGCAAATGGTGGGTTAGTCGAGCAAATCTCGAGCGGGTTTTCCTGGTTCTCGAGCCAGTTTGCGTATTGGTTCTAAGTTGGTATCAATTTTGCGCCCAGTTTTGACGAACAATTCAAATGCCACCGCCCGCCGAACCTCAGCCCTGGGTCGTTCAAAACCGAGGCTCGAGAGATACGCCCGAATTTTCTCTCGGTTGGGAAATCTGACGCCCGATAATTTGACAGGCAGTTGCACCAAACGTCCAAAACTGGTTTCAGATTCGCAGAGGTACATCATAAAAAGTTTGCCGCCGGGTTTTAAGACCCGAGCGATTTCGGCGAGGGCTGTGTTGGTGTGAAAAAACTCGTTCAAGGTTGCGCCCAGCGTCGCACCATCAAAACTCGAATCGGCATAGGGCAAGGCTTCGGCGTTGGCTTGCTCGAAGACAATCTCGAGGTTGTCCGTATTTTGCGCTGCACGCATCAGGAACGCTTTTGAAATGTCGATTGCGGTCACACTTGCGCCCGCTTTTGCCAACACCCGAGCGTAATTTCCGGTACTCGTGCCAACATCCAGAAAAGTTTGTTTTGGCTGCACGTTTAACCACTCGAGCATCAAGGCAAACTCTCGCTCGAGCGAATAATTTTCGCGGGTCAGCAAGCCGATGCTTTTGACGCGCCAGGCATCGTATAACGCCGCCGTGATTGGCAAAAAATTACTGGACTGCGCCAAGCTGTAACTTGCCTGTTTGGGCATTCTGTTTGGAATCGTGGGCTTGCCGCTCGAATCGGTCACAGGCTCGAGTGTACCGTGGTTTGAAGTTACAAAAGCAGTCCAAGCACCTGTTTGGGGGTTTGAGATGCTTTGGATTCTCAAAAACCTTTGAACCTTACGAACTCCTCAGTCGCTCGAGGTTGCGATCAGCCGCCGGTGGTAATTGATTTGCCCCAAATGCCAGTTTAAATGTCCGTACAAGTGCAGCAAAAAATAACCCGTGGTCATTGGGTAGCCCAAGACTTCCTTGGGGGAAATTTGCTCGAGTTGTGCGGGGTCTAACTTGTTCAATACGGTTTGGATCATGGCTGAGGTCGCTTTGAGGATGGCAATTAGTTCGGCTCGAGGAACATTTTTGCTGTTGAATTCTGCGTCGCGGTCACGCTGGTATTCTGTGCCACCCAGGTCAACGCCAATAAACTGGTTGAGGTTGCCGATCAGGTGCAATGCCAGGTTGCCCGCAGGGTTTTTGATGTCGGGCGCAACTAACCAAATGCTGTCCTCGGTGGGGTATGCCTCGAGTTCGACGATCAGTTTTGCCAGGTCGCGCCCAAAGAGTTTGATCAGGTCTTGGGTCATGTGTTCATTGTAGCGGTTTTATGCCTCGAGCGGCACAACCATCAGACTGCCGTCCAACCGCCGTCAACCAGTAAGGTATGCCCTGTGACCATGCTCGCGGCGCTTGATGCCAAAAAGACAACTGCGCCGAGCATGTCGTCCACCGTGGCAATCCTGCCCATCGGAATGCGAGACTCGAGATCGGCTTTGATCTCGGGCTGGGCGAAAGTCTGCTCGGTCAGCGGTGTGCGCACGAAAGTCGGTGCGATGGCGTTGACGGTAATGCCGTGTTTTGCCCATTCAAACGCCAGCACCCTGGTTTGGTTGACCAAGCCCGCCTTGGCAGAACCGTAGGCGGCGCGTTGGTAGTAGCCGACCACACCCATCTGCGAGGCGATGTTGATGATTCGCCCGCCCGAGTCACCCGCTTTGGCTCGAGCAATCATGTGCCGCCCGACGGCTTGGCTCATGAAGAATGCGCCTTTCAGGTCGGTGTCGAGCACCAAATCCCAGTTTTCTTCGGTCACATCTTCTGCCCATTGCACACGGTTGACGCCCGCGTTGTTGACCAAAATGTCCACGCGCCCAAATTGGGCAATCGCCCGTTCGACAATTCTGGTGCATGAAGGCACATTGCAGACGTCTAGCTCGAGTGCCAAGCCTTTACGACCGTGGCTGCGAATCAAATCTAAGGTCGGTTCTGCCATGTCCAGCCTGCCTGGAAGTTCGGTGATGACCACATCAGCCCCGTACGCGGCGAGGGCGGCGGCAAAACCTTGTCCAAGTCCTGATCCCGCACCAGTAACGAGTGCCACGCGTTGCTCGAGTTGGAAGTTTGGCATGTTCAGTTTGGTCATGGCTCGAGTGTAGCAGTGTTTGTCAAAAGCTTGATCTGTGCGACTTATTTGGAGTTTTGCTCGAGATTGATGGCTGGGTGTTGAGGTGATTTTGGGCTTGTTGTGAATCTCGAGAAACGTCAGCGCGAATCCTCGAGATACCCTTAGTCAAACCTTGTACAAGTCTAAATGCAAACTGCATGAAAAATTACAAATTTGGTAAGATTAAGCATTGACCGCTGTCGAACGATCAATCGCTCGATATTGAGGAAAGTTTGTTTCTGACACAATAATGGCTTTGCCCCTAAGTCACTTGACAATTGTTCAAGTTGACCCTAACATAGCTCAAAGCTTATACAAGCCTTCTACAAATCGTATCCAAAATCAAGATTTCCAAAAAGGTCAGACATGAGCACAAGCCTCCAAACCAATAGCCCAAACACGGCAGCATCCCAAGACACGCCGCTGTTTACAGCCAGCGAGGTCGAACATCGCACCGCCGTGCCCGCCACGACCTTAAGGCAGTGGGAACGGCGCTACGGTTTGCCAAACCCAAAACGCACCCCGAGCGGCTACCGACTTTACAGCCAAAATGACATCGCCTGCATCGAATTTTTTAAGAACCGCATCTCAGACGGCATTCCAGCCTCCAGAGCGGCGCAATTGTACGCCCTCGAGCAGTCCTTGCCCGCCGGCAACAACCAAGTCCACCAAAACATTCAGTATCCTCGAGCCACCAATCCAAACGATCTGGTGAACCGTTTGATCGACGCGACCTTACATGCGGACAATGCCAAAGCCGACGCCATTCTGGCGCAAGCCCACAGC